>OMRU01000117.1 GCA_900313465.1 uncultured Clostridia bacterium | reverse complement strand
ATAAGTCAAAGAACTAAAGAAGCTTTGGCTAGAAAAAAAGCAGAAGGTGTTGTCCTTCTTTGGAATGAAAATGATGCATTACCATTGAAGAACTCAGCCAAGGTATCATTATTATCCCATTCCTCCGTTTCTCTTGTTGAAACAGGAACGGGATCCGGTTGGCTGGGACATCAGTCTTATTCCAGTGATCTGAAAACAGCTCTGAGGGAAAATGATATTACTATCAACCAGACCTTATGGGACTTCTATTCTAGCGGTGCGGGAAGCACCTATAAGAGAACTGACATGGAGTCTCAGTGTAAACAGAATGTCATGCTCAGTGTCAATGAGGTTCCCTGGAGTGCCTATACGGATGAGGTGAAGGATTCCTTTTCTTCCTATGGTGATGCTGCCATCATCGTCTTATCGAGAACCGGTGGTGAGTATTCCGATGCCAGAGGGCATGGTGTGGATACCAAAGACAAGAACTATCTTGCTTTGTCTTCAGCGGAAAAAGACCTGTTAGAACATGCCATCCAATATAAGAATGCAGGTACATTTTCTAAAGTGGTTTTACTCATCAACTCAGGTAATCCTTTACAGTTCGATGAATTATCCGATTATATGAGTGACATTGATGCTGCCATGTACGTCGGCCAGCCGGGAACCTATGGAACAAGAGCCATCGCTGATCTTCTTGTCGGTAAAGTTTCTCCCAGTGGTAGATTGACTGATACTTGGTGCTTTGATAACACCACGGCTCCTTCTTGCATGAATGATTCGGATAAGCAGTATGCTAACGCCTCTTCCTTCACGTTGCAGTCAAAGAAGTATTCGGAAGATTATATGGTTTATCAGGAAGGTGTCTATATCGGTTATCGTTACTATGAGACTAGATATGAAGACAGCATCCTATTTTCCAGTGAAAGAAATGTCGGCGATTTCGATTATGACAAGACTGTTCTCTTCCCCTTCGGCTACGGAATTTCTTATACCCAGTTCAGTTATTCTGATTATCACGTACAGGAAAAGGATGACTTCTTTGAAATCTCTGTCAAAGTGACAAACACTGGCCTGAAACCCGGTAAGGAAGTCGTGCAGATCTATTTACAAAAGCCATATACCCAGCATGATCAGAATGTCGGCATTGAAAAATCCGCGGTTGAACTTGCCTCATATACAAAGACAAAGGAACTACAACCGGAAGAAAGTGTTGTTGCACATCTTACAGTAGATAAGAAGCAACTGAGAACCTATGACTCCTTTGATAAGAAGACCTATATCGCTGAAGGCGGTGATTATTATTTTAGTGTTGGTAAAGATTCCCATTCAGCCATCAATAACATTCTTTCCATGAAGGGCTCGGATAAAGTCCACGGAGATGCCACTCTTTCTTATCGAATCTCGATGAAAGAAGACTTTACTGATTTTTCCAAGAACGAAGAAACGAATGTGAAAATCACCAATCAATTGGACCTTGGCGACATCAATACCTACGAAAATGCCGGTGAGAATCATGTCACTTATGTTTCTAGAAAGAATTGGCTGGAAACTCTGCCAATCACCACGGCAGAATTGCTCATGACAGAAGGTATGGCAAAAGACCTTTCTTATGACAAACCTTTTGAAGAAGACCCGAAACTGGAATACCCAGACTATGAAGAAGATAACCATCTGACAGCCTTCTCGTTTAAAGACGTCTCCTGGGATGATGAACACTGGGATGATCTTCTTGATGAGATGAGTTGGGATGAGCAGGCTCTGTTATGTGCCAATGGTTATCATCACACCCAAGAAGTATGTAGTATCGCTTTACCTTCTACCAATGAGGAAAATGGTCCTGTGGGTATCACCAAAAGATCAGACTTCCCATTGCCGACGGGTGAAGATTTCCAATATGTCGCTTACCCTAACGGACCCATTATGGGCTCTTCGTTCAATGATGAATTGATTGAGAACATGGGTAAACATATGTCGGAAGATATGCTCTATACGAAATATAGCGGCATCTATGGTCCAGGTGTCAATCTCCATCGCACTGCCTTCTGTGGGCGTGCCTGGGAATACCCAAGTGAAGACCCCTATCTGACAGGAAAAATTTGTGCAAGTGAAATCAAAGGCATCCAGAACAAGGGAGCCATGGCTTTTGCCAAACATTTTGCCCTCAATGATTTGGAAACCAACAGACGACATGTGTCCATCTGGTGCAATGAACAGGTCAGTAGAGAAATCTATCTCCAGGCATTTGAATACGCCCTACTTGATGGTGAGTGCTATGCCATGATGAATTCCTTTACTCGAATCGGTCCGAAATGGTGTGGTGCCTGTCCGGAACTGATTACCGATATCCTAAGAGATGAGTGGGGATGGAAGGGTATCAATATTTCCGACTGGGACAGTGGTGGACCGATGAGTAAGATTGATGGCCTTCTTGCCGGAACCGACTCCTTTGATGGCAACAATACAGCTGAGGCTTTCCGTGAATGGGAGTTTTCACCGACTGTCGCCCATCGCCTTAGAGAATCCTCGAAGAGAATCATCTATACACTTTTAAAGACCAATGCCTTCAATGGCATTTCCGCAGACAGTAAGGTCGTTCCCATTACCCCCTGGTGGCATACGATGATCTGGACTGTCGGCTATGTTTCTTTAGGAGTTACCCTGATTTGCCTTGGCTCTTTGATGGTTGTTATCATCAAAGATAAAAGAGAACATTAGAATCAAAAATCCCCCTTTTTTATATTTTAAAAGGCTATCCGCAATAGAATTTGTTCTATTGTCTGGATAGCCTTAATTTAATTAATAGCGTTATAGAATGCTTGAACAGCAGCCATGTCGGAAGGAGAGAGATCTTCTGATTGATAGGCAAGAAGAATCGATTTCACACTGTATGCTCTTGGATGAGAAAAGTAATAAATACCATCTACTTTCAAATAAGCAGCAGCGTTCAGAACCGTTTCATAATCCGCTTCCGCAATGTTGACACCAACAGTCCAATACGTCTGTGTTGCTGTTTTCGTATTTACTGATTTTCTCGTGTCATAGTCACCAAAGGCAGCAGCAATGGTAGATTCCGTATAAGTGCCAGAGACACCCTCATAATCAAAGGAAGTATTCTCGGTGATATAGATACCTGATTCATCAAAGGTCTGGGCTGATAAATCACAAGTATATTTAAACTTCAGCTGTGGACTGTTGAAACCAGTATAATTCACCGAATCTTTTGTGACGACAATAGATGTGAAATATAAACGATTGGTATCTACTCTTAGAGTCACCGTGGATGCGGTTGGTGTTATCGTAACTGCACTCGTGGTACAAGATGTTGTCGTTCCACCAGTCAACGTATAATCATCTTCCGTCGTTGTGCCATTGCCGCTGACCGAAGTGGTGTTAATGACAATAGAATTCATATTATTCTTCGTGGATTCTATCGTAAGAAGATTACTGGTATAAAGTCTGACAGCAGAACCATTATCATAATAGGTCGGATTCGTAGTACCGCCGTTCTTCGTGGCTGATATAGTGATTTCAGAACTGACAGCACTTGAGAATTGTGTTTGATTTGCCAAACCAAGTTCTGAAGACGTGAATGTTACAACTTCATCATCACCTTCAGAAGCGGTATAGTTAAAACTCAAACTGGCTTGTGTCTGAGAAGCTTCAAATTGAGAGACGAGATCATCTAACACATAACTTGAGTCATAGACTCTTCTTGCCCACTCTGGATGATCGATATAAGGATTGCGATTCTGTTGAACGTTCTTATAAATCAAATTATTACGATGAACTTCATAATCAGAAACTGAATCTAACTCATTCCAATCTAATAAATCAGAGAGATTGTATTGAACACCATGGAAAGTGGTGTCATCATCCGTATAACTAGTATCATCCGTTAAATAGAGATAGGGCTCTGCTTGGGTGTTCTGATCCAACTTGTTGGAATATCTTGTTGCCATATAGAGTAAACAACGAGCAACATCACCTTTCCATTCATCCGTAGGTTCAAA
>OMRU01000041.1 GCA_900313465.1 uncultured Clostridia bacterium | reverse complement strand
TAATATCGACTGAGAAAGTGAAATCCTGCTTAGGCGATTCATCAAGAGAATTGACGACCTGATTTAAAGGAGTAAGCGATAAAGCGTGACGTAAGATCTTGTGTTTGTTACAAGAGGAATATTCTTCCTTGAAGGAAGATAATTCAGTTAAATAGATGTTTTCTTTCATAATTTATAATCCTTTCTATTGCATATTGATCCACATGGTATCAAAGGGAAGAGTTTCTTCTTCCTTGGCTTTTTCATAAGCGTCTAAGACTTCCTTAGAGACATATTTCTTATGGACAAAGATCTGATTGAGATATTCATCAAACCACTTGTCAGACATGACATAGAAACCATCATGTCCGTTTTCCTTGCCCCAGGAATTTTCTACTTTCCAGCGGTTTGGTAACTCATTTTCATCTAAGTTGACACCAGTAAGTGTCATAGCGTGGTTACAGAAACTTGCTCGATAGGTCATTCTTTGACCTTTGTTCATATGATAGTCAAGATGGAATAAGTCCGCACGTTTAAGTACACCATCAGCAAGATAGCCTTCTTGTCTTAAGGATTGAGAGGAGACATCAGCAGCAAACCAGATCAGATCTCCACCTTTTAAAGAGTTGATGGCGGCTTTCTTCATCTCTTGAAGAGGAACATTGAAGAAAACAACCTTATCTCCACCTTCGACATTGCCAACATATTTACAGGTGTATTTCTTATAGAGTTCTCTTCCTAATATCGGTGCGTCACATAAGGCGATATAATCATCTAAGTCAGCGCCGATATATTCCTTATAGAACTCTAATGGAGTCATCTTCTTTAAGGCAACATGGGTGTTATCCTTAGTGGTATATTCATAGCTGAATTCCTTTGGTGGAACACCTAAGGACATAGTAAGAATTTTATAAATTTCTTTAAGGTAGTTTTCCTTTATGCTGAGAAGTTCTTCTCTACTTGCTCCTAGAGCATGTTTATCTCTGATTTCCATCACACCTTGAGCAAGATAGTGAGATAAAAGAGAATTTAACTCGCTAGTGTTTTGACTGACTGCCAGATCTGGCATTTCCTCAATGGGGAGAACACCATATTTCTTGACGAGATTGGTAAACATCACAAAGTGTCCACCATCCTGATTGCCGTTATCAAGCATAAAGACATTTAAGCGAGAAGAAATATCCTCTTTGGATAAGTCAATTGCTCTTTCTAAATAGAAATTGGATTTTTCTAATCGATCATAGAATTGCAAGTAAGCTTGAGAAAGTTCGATGTTCTTGACGTTGAGTTTCTTTAATAAAATAGAACGGATGACATTTAAGCCAGCAAACATCCAACAGCGACCAGAATGACGCTGGTTGGTGACACTTCCTGCTTCAACATCAACAGAGAAGGTATTCTTCAATTCTCTTAAGAGTTCCTGATTGATGGAAGAAGCGTTGATGCCGTTTTTTAATATGGTTCGAGAAAGAATCTCGTTATCCAGATTGGACTTGTAGTCCTGTTCAAATTGATTTAATTCATCAAGTGTAATAGTTTGTTTCATGGTTGACCTCCTTGCTATCTTAGCATCTAAGCTGAAAATAGCCTAGAGTTTTATACGACTAACTCTAATGAATTACAAGTGTTTTACATCATTTCCTTGCTAAATATTTTCAAAAAGTCCTTTGACTTGGGCAAAATCGGAAAAAGCCCAGAAAAATAAAAGCGATTACATCTTCCTTGAAATGTTATTTTTATCTTCGACGTATCTAAATATGATACAATATCGCCCGATGATATACTTAGACTATGCGGCCAATTATCCGGTGAAAAAAGAGGTTTTGGAAACTCTTTGTCAAACGGAGATGAATTATCGAGGAAATGCCAACTCTCTTCATGAAGAAGGAAGACAGTCTTTCTTGTTTTATGAAGAATGCAATCGTAGGATTCTGACTTTGCTTCATCTGGATCCAAGCGTCTACGAGGTCATTTATACTTCTTCGGCTACGGAAAGTAACAACACGGTCTTGAAAGGATTGTTTCAATCCTATTCCGGTTTTTCTAATTTGATCCTATCTAGTGAATTTGAACATTCCAGTGTCAATGGTACTCTTGCTTATTTAAAAGATTTAGGTGCCCAAGTAGAATTAGTCAGCACAAATAAGGATGGAAAACTGAATTTAGAAGATCTAAGTGAAAAAATCAAGCGTCATCCTTTACTCACTTGCCTCTCTTTAGTTGAAGGAGAAGTAGGAACGATTCAGGATTATCAGGAGGTTTGTCATCTTCTTCATGAAAGAAAAGCCGGTTATCTTCTTTTAGATGCCACCCAGGCTGTCGGAAAGATACCACTTGATTTTACTGATGTGGATTTCATCACGTTTACTCCCCATAAGTTTGGTGGATTGACAGGAACAGGTGTCTTAATCAAAAAGAAAGAAATCGTGTTGACCCCATTAATTCATGGAGGAAAATCTCTATCTTTATACCGTTCTGGTTCGCCCGCTATTGGTTTGATTGCCAGCACGGCGAAAGCTTTAGAACTCGCGATCAGCAATCAAGAAGACAATTTTAAGAAGGTGAAAGAATTATCTTCTTATCTTGTGGAAAGACTAAAAGAGAATCCGCATATTCAAATGAATTCTTTTTTGGAAAATCCTTATATCGTAAACATTTCTTTCAAGGGGAGTAAAGCGAGTCAAGTCGTGTCTTATCTCAATGAAAAAGGAATCTGTGTTTCCCAGAAATCGGCTTGCAGCGTTTTAGTTACACCAAGTAAAGTCATCAATGCGATATATCATGATAAACAAAGAGCTTCTAGTTCATTCCGTATTTCTTTATCGGAATTGGTAAAAAAAGAAGAACTGGATTTGTTGATTCAAGCGTTAGGAGAATATCAAAATGGAAGATAAAGAAGATCGTAAGAAAAACAAGAAGGAATTATCTAGGGCGGAAGAAATTGAACGCTCTTTAATTACGACTTATAAACATAGAATTTGGCGTAAATTTACCAAAGCCATCATCATTTATGATTTGATCAAACCCAATGATCATATCTGTGTTTGTATTTCCGGTGGTAAAGATTCCATGTTGATGGGTTTACTTTTCAAGCATCTCCACCAATATTCTGATATTCCTTTCAAAGTTTCTTATTTGGTGATGAATCCCGGCTATAATGATATCAATTTTCAAATCATCAAAAACAATCTTAAAACATTAGAAATCCCAGCAACGATTGTCAACACAGATATCTTTGATATCGCCAATTCCACCGATAAAAAGCCTTGCTATTTATGCGCTAAGATGAGACGAGGTGCTCTTTATCGCATCGCCAAAGAGATGGGCTGTAATAAGATTGCCCTAGGTCATCATTATGATGATGTGATCGAGACCACTTTGATGAATATGCTCAATGCCGGAAGTTTCCAAACCATGCTTCCGAAGCTTCATTCTGATCATTATCACAACATGGAAGTCATCCGTCCGATGTATCTTATCCGTGAAAGGGATGTTATCGATTTTAAACGTTATAACAAACTGACTTTTATCCAATGCGCGTGTCGATTTACGGAAAACTGTTCGATTTGTGATAATGGTTCTGGTGGTTCTCAACGAGCCAATACCAAGCAGTTGATTGCTAGACTTGTCAAAGAATATTCTCCTGTCGTCGAAAAGAACATCTTCCAGGCGGCCTCTAACGTCAATATCGATATGGTTTTAGGCTACAAAAGTGAAGGCGTGGAACATTCTTTCCTTGATGATTATGACGAAAAAGGTAAGTTGCTAGATGATAAGATCAAGGATGAAGGGATTGAACAAGCTAGCATTGAGAAAGCCAAACGAGAACATAAAGAACTCGAAGTTGATGAAACATATAACTTCCTGAAACAAGAATGAAAGTAGGGGTGTTGATTTCGTTTAACCATTTAAGGTGAAACATAGGTATATTATTTAGTAATATACTTATTACAATTTTGTGATATAATTTTATGTATGAATAAATCGCTCTTTGTATTACCAGTTTTAGCGCTGCTTACTGCCTGTCAACCTTCCATTTCCACAAGTCTGGAACAGGATAAACAGTGGCTTTTTTCATGTCCGGAAACGGAATATGGCAATCCAGAGAACTATTTTTCTAGCCAATTGATAAATACTATCAAGGATGATGATTACCTCATCACATATCAGATCGATAAGTTACAACAAGACTTTCAACAAGTAAAAGTCATCATCACTCCCGATGAAGAACACTCTTATTTCTTTGGTTATGATCAGGATTATAAGCTAGTAAAAGATGTCGAAAAACAAGATAGTTCAAAACACATCTACTCCGGCATCAAGATCAGCTTTGTCTCTCAAGTCAGAATCGAAAAACTGAAAGTGTTATTCAAATCTAGCGATTTATCGTTGGTATACGAAATTCATATGTAGAACAACAGGAGAAAATTTATGGATATCAATCAAGTCATTGCAAACGAACTGAAACTTAACCGCACAAGTGTCGATGCTGCTGTCAGCATGCTCGATGATGGTGCGACTGTACCTTTTATTGCTCGATATCGTAAGGAAGCCACCGGCGGACTTACCGATGAGAACTTACGTGATTTGGAAGAAAAATTAGTCGCTTATCGCAATTTGGAAGACCGTAAGAAGACTGTCTTTAAATCCTTAGACGACCAGAACATTCAGGATGAAGAACTTCGCGCTAAGATTACAGAAGCCATGACCATGGCGGAAGTGGAAGACTTATATCGTCCTTATAAGCCAAAGAAAGTCACCCGTGCCTCTAAGGCCATCAAGGCTGGCTTAAAGCCACTTTCTGAATATCTCAAGACCGATAAGACTGGCCAATTAAAAGAAGAAGCGAAAAATTACATCTGTGAAGATTATCCAAGTGAGGATAAATGTATCCAGGGTGCTTTAGATATCATCGCTGAAGAGATTTCCGATAATCCAAATTATCGTACTTTCATCAAGAATTATGCTGCGAAGAAAGGTCAGCTTACTTCAGCCAAGATTTCTGATGCGGATACTTCCACCTATGATAACTATGCCGATTATTCTAAGAGAATCTGTGATTTAAAATCCTATAACATCTTAGCCATCAACCGCGGTGTCGATAAAAAGGCTTTGACCAAGAAATTTGTCTTTGATGATGAATATATCTTAAATCACATCAAGACCTTTGAAATTCCCTCTAAGACACCATATCAGTCCTTGTTTGAAGAGATGATTGCTGATTCCTATAACCGACTCATCTTCTCTAGTGTCAGCAACGATATCTTTTCTGAACTGATGGATAAGGCTTCTGATCAGGCGATTGAGGAATTCAAGGTTTCCCTTAAGGCCACCTTGTTATATCCACCGCTTAAGAACAAGAAAGTCTTAGGCTTTGACCCTGGCTTCACCCATGGTTGTAAACTCGCTTTTATCGATGAATACGGCAAGGTTTTAGACACTCACGTCTTAGCTGATCCATTCCACTCCGGATACAATCATAAAAAGGCTTTGGATGATTTAAAAAGACTCATCATCAAGAATCAGACCTACATGGTTGCCTTAGGTAATGGTACGGCTAGTCGTGAATCTCAGAAACTTCTTGAAGAACTGAAAGAAAACAATCAGGAACTGAAAGACTTACAGATTGCTGTCGTTTCTGAATCCGGCGCCTCTATCTGGTCTGCCACCAAAGATGCCCAGAAAGAATTCCCGGACTTTGAACCAAACTTAAGAAGTGCTGTCTCCATTGCTAGAAGACTTCAAGATCCATTAGCCGAACTTGTCAAGATTCCACCGGAATCCATCGGTGTTGGTCAATACCAATATGATATTGAACCAAAGAAACTCTCCCTTGCCTTAAAGGGTGTAGTCGAAGATTGCGTCAACGCAATCGGCGTCAACCTCAACACTGCTTCTGGCGCTCTTCTTAGCTATATCTCTGGTATCTCTAGCAAGATTGCGGACAACATCGTCAAATACCGTGAAGAAAATGGTGCCTTCAAGTCTCGTAATCAGCTTTTAAAAGTCAGCGGTTTAGGACCTAAGGCTTATGAAAATGCAGCTGGTTTCTTAAGAATTCCTGATGGCAAGGAACCACTTGATAACACTGCTGTCCATCCTGAATCTTATCCGATTGCCAAAGAGATTCTTAAAGAAGTCAAAGGAAATGATGATGCTGAGACAAAAGAGAATCTCAAGAAGCTTACCGATCAGGATATCAAAACGATGGCTGAGAGACTTGAAGTTGGTGTTCCAACCCTATCTGATATCATCCACGAATTGATTCAGCCTTCTCGTGACCCTCGTGAAAACGCCAAGACCGCTCATCTTACCGAAGGGGTTACCGATATTAAAGACATCCAGAAAGGTGCCATTATGGAAGGTACCATCCGCAACGTCACCGGCTTTGGTTTCTTTGTGGATATCGGTGTTGAAATCAACGGCTTAGTCTATATTTCTGAAATCACCAACAAGTTCATCCAGGATCCTCATCCTTATGGTAAACCGGGTGATATTGTCAAAGTCAAAGTTCTCGATGTCGATTTGAATCGTAAACGTATTTCATTATCCATGAAGAATGTCAAACAGGATTAGGAGGTCAAAAATGAGTTACTATACCAATAACAATTCCAGTAAGGGTACACTGAATGTATCCGATTATGTCTTTTCCCAGATTGCTCAGGAAAAGTTGGAACAATTATCCAAAAACGAATTAAAGGACGCGATTTCCTTAAAATTAGCCCGAGACAAGAGCAACGTCACTACCAAGATCGATAACAACAAAATCACCGTTCAGGTCGACTTCTTTGCTGTCCGCAATTCTGACGTCCAGAAATCTGTTACCACCGTTCAGCAGGCTTGCTATGATGCCATCTATGAAGCTATGGAATTATCCAATGTGAAAGTCAACGTCTCCGTGATCGGTTTTGTGGACAACAAGTAATATGGAATATTCTCAAGAACAATATAAAAAGGACCAGAAGAGATTTGGTTTAATGGCTTCTCTTCCGATTGTCGTTGCCATCACCCACCTCCTTTTTACTGTCATCTATATGTCGATTGTCACCGCTCATCAAGATGGCACTTATGGCAATGTCTTTTTGTTAGGTGAGATGTTTGCTACCTCTTCTTTTGGTGCGATTCTT
>OMRU01000014.1 GCA_900313465.1 uncultured Clostridia bacterium | reverse complement strand
TTTTTCTTCTCTGCCATAATGTTTCCTCCTGTCTTTCGCTTACATTTATCATAAGACAAAATAGGTTCTAACAAAAGAAATTTTGCACGTGTTAATCAATGACTTTCAAGGAATCGTTCATGTTGACCGCTTTGATTTTGGGATAAAGAAGTAAATTGACCAATAATGTAGTCACAATGATGATACCAAAGGTTCCTAAATAGGAATACCATTTCACATCATTGATAGTTCCAAAGTCCAGGTATTGCAAAACAAAGGCGACAACCAGGGTTGATAACGGTATACCGATGATCACGGCTAATATAGAGATGATCATGATTTCTCTGAAAGTGTAGAAGGAACATTCACGGTCATGATAACCAAGGACTTTTAATGTGGCTAGTTCTCTTTGACGATCGGCAATGTTCATGTTGGCAAGAGAGTAAATGACAACAATTGCCATGGCGACAGCAAACAAGATGATCACCATCGATATGATGCCCATGGTGGAAGCAACATTGCCAAATAAAGCATCTTCTTTTAAGGCAAAAGAGGCATCAAATAGAGCAAAACCAATCAAGACAAGAAGGGTGGAACCGATGATGGATAAAGAGGTGAGTATCAGATTCTTTTTCTGACGGAAGATATTTCTGAAAGAGGATTTGTATCTAAACGGAAGTCTTTTCCATAAGAAGGTGATTCTTTGTAAGAAGATCTTCTTTCCTGGCTTTGGAGATTTCTCCTTCATCAGGGCAGATGGGGTCTCTTTTAAGTAGGAGGTGCTGCTGAAGATGGTAACACCTAAAGCAGTTAATACCACAAGTATGGCGACAATATAGGCGTATGGACTCTGGATTTTGAAATTCAGAGGGTGCATCTGGAAGACAGTGCCATAGGCAGGTAAGACGACACTCGGAAGTATCGGACTACCTAAGGCAAGCCCAAGAATGGAACCAAACAGGGTGGAAATCAGTGTGAATAGAATATATTTCCAGACAATCTTAGCTTTGCTGACACCAAGAGAAACATAGGTAGCAATCATAGGTCTTTCATCTTTGATCAGTCTGGTGATGGTAATGAGATTGACTAAAGCACATACGAGAATGAAGAAAAATGGGAAGATGATAGATAGGGATTTGACTTTGGAATTATAGTTCTTGAACAAGGAATAAGAGATATTTTCCTCTAAGGTCAAAGCGGCGACTCTGTCTTCACCAAATAAGGAGATGAGACCATCTTTTTTCTGATTCATTTCTTGTTCATAAGCGTCAGAGAAATAGGCGGATTTTTCTTTGTAGGTGACATACATATCCGTGTTCAGCAAGAAATTTGATACTGGATATGGTGTACCATAGACATCAACTGTTGTTGGAAACAGACTGCGATCGAGATAGATGATGGCATCGATGTAGGTATCTTCTTTGACATTGTGATTCTCATCAAGAACAGTGGCGTTTTCTTTTTGCACAGAATTGTATAAGGGATTGTTGACGATACCGACCACCTTTAAGGTGAGTGTTTCTTGCTGAATTGGTTTTAGCATATCGGTACCAACAATGATTTTCTCTCCGATATCATAGGAACGCAAATTGGCATTTCCTACCTCAGTAATGACTTCCATTTCTTTGGATAAATCATACGGAGTAGTTGGAAGGACTCCGCTTTCCAACTTCAATTCATTGATTTTAGATTGTAAGTCCATGATGTAGAAACGATAAATCTGTGGACCAAGTTCTGGATCCTCACATTCATAATCTGCACACATGAAAACAGAAGCGCCTTCTACGTCGCTATCCTTTTTGACTTTCTCTATATCGTCGAGACTAAAACCATTGGCGGTCTTGTCTTTTAAGATGATATCAGCAGTGTGATTGCCTTGATAATTTTCTAAGTAGCTTTGTTCATATAAAGGAACAAGAAAAGCAAAGCCGGCAGTAATCGCAACGGATAAGAAAACAATCAGGAAGTTAGCAATGAATCTTCCCTTGTTTTCTTTGAACATTCTTAAGATTGTCTTACTGAAGGCTTTCATTACCATTCGATGTCCTTGATATCTATTGGATGAGGGTTTCTGATGTCTTCACTGATCTGACCATTCTTGATACGGATGAGATGGTCAGCCATCTGTGTCAAAGCGAGGTTGTGGGTGACGATGATGACAGTTTTGTTTTCTTCATGTGCAGCTTTGGAAAGCAAAGAGAGAACTTCTTTACCAGTGACATAATCTAAGGCACCGGTAGGTTCATCACATAAAATCAATTTAGGATTCTTAGCTAAAGCGCGAGCGATGGAAACACGCTGTTGTTCACCACCGGATAACTGAGATGGGAAATTATCGACTCTATCTTTTAAGCCGACAGAGGCAAGTACTTCTAATGGATCAAGGGAGTCTTTCTTCAACTCGGTGGATAGTTCGACATTTTCGATTGCAGAAAGGTTTGGCATCAGGTTATAGAACTGAAAGACAAAACCGACTTCAGTTCTGCGATAGTGTGTCAGTTCAGTCTTATTGAATTTGCCAATGTCGACACCATCGACAAGAAGTGAACCTTCGCTTAAAGAATCCATGCCACCTAAAAGATTCAACAGGGTGGTTTTACCAGCGCCAGAGGGACCGACGATAACGGTTAGTTCACCTTCTTGGATTTCAAAGGAAATGCCATCTACGGCACGAACTTCGTGAGAGCCGGTGATGAATTTCTTTGAAATGTTCTTTGCTTGAATTAAGATACTCATATATTTCCTTTGATGATATGCTTTAATCATATCATTAAAATTTATCCAACAAAATCATTTATAATAAAAATAACATGAAAGAAAAAGATTTTACCGCACTTGTCATCAAACCTATCGCCTATATCCACACGGATTTTCCTACCAAGTTTGGTATTCCTCGCCAAGGTGATGTTGTCTCTTCTTTGACTGGGACAATCGTCTTTGAAGAGGAATATCGAAAAGAAGGAATTCTTAGAGGGCTAGAAGAGTTTTCTCATCTTTGGTTGATCTGGGGATTTTCAGACTTTGAAAGCAAGAAAGAATTCTCTCCTACCATCCGCCCACCTAAATTAGGTGGCAATCAAAGAGTGGGTGTCTTTGCTTCGCGCAGTCCTAATAGACCAAATCCATTAGGCATATCCGCGGTGAAAATTGAGAGTATTATCACCACAGGAAAAGAAAGCCCTATCATAAAAGTCAGTGGAGTTGATCTGATGGATAAAACTCCGATTTATGATATCAAGCCATATATTCCTTATTCGGATGCGATTATGGATGCCAAAGAGGGCTATACTGTCTATACGCGAAATAAGCCGCTCCTGAAGGTGATTATTCGTGAAGAAGTCAAAGAAAAAATTCCTTCGGATAAATTGAATTCGCTAATGGAAGTTTTGGCCCAGGATCCGCGTCCTGGATTCCATCATGACAAAGATAGAGTATATGGATTTGCTTATCTGGATAAGGAAATAAAGTTCCATGTCACAGAGGATCTGACTTTGATTGTAGATGATATCAAATAGAGGTGAAAACCTCTATTTTTTTGAATATTTTGATTTTTCTCTACATTTTTCTTAACGAAACCATTTGAAAGTGTTATCCTATTCTTAACTATAAATGTAAGCGATTACATATCGAAAGGAACTATCTTATGATTTACTCTCCAGAGAAGATTCGAAACATTGCCGTTGTCGGTCATCAGGGATGCGGTAAAACGACATTGGTGGAATCCATTGCTTTTGTCGGCGGTTTAATCGATAAGAAAGGTACTATCGAGAACAAGAATACGATTTCTGATTACTTGGAGGATGAAAAGAAGAAACTCACTTCTTTGTCCACAGCGATCGTTCCGCTTGATTTCAAAGGTTATAAATTTAACCTGATCGATGTCCCTGGCAATGATGATTTTGTCTATGAACTTTTAGGTATCACCAGATTGATCAAAGGTTCTGTCCTGGTCATCGATGCCACTAAGGGTGTCCAGATTGGTACCATCAAGAATTTCAATATGTTGCGTAAGCGTGGTGTCCCGATATTCATCTATATCAATAAGATGGATAAGGAAAACATCGACTTCCCAGCCTTACAGGCAGAAATTCAGGAAAAGTTATCCAAGAACTGTGTTCCTTTCTCTTATCCTATCGGTAAAGAGGAAGGCTTTGATGGCTATATCAACATTCCTGAAATGAAGGCGAGAAAGTTCAACGGCACGGAATGTGTAGATGATGTCATCTATCAGGAAAAGAGACAGGTCGTCTTTGAACTTCACAATCGTCTTTCTGAAGCTGTTGCTACCACGAGCGATGAACTTCTAGAAAAGTTCTTTGCCGGTGAAGCTTTGACGAATGAAGAAATCAAGAATGGTTTAAGACACGGTGTCTTGAATGGCGAATTATATCCGATCATGGTCGGTTCTGCTACCAAGAACATCGGCATCCATTCTTTGATGGATATGTTTATTGATTACCTTCCAGCTCCAAATGATCTTAAACCGATCGTCGGTATGGATGGTGATAAGGAAGTGGAAATCAAGACGGCGAATGAAGAAGCTTTGTCTTTATGCGTCTTTAAGAACTATTACAACACTTACCAGGGTTTAATCTCTGTTTTCAAGGTTAATTCTGGTGTCATTCATCTTGGCGATGAAGTCTATTGTCCAAACAACAAACAGACTTACAAGATTTCTACTTTGTTCAGTGTCTGTGGTGAGAAACTGACACCGGTAGAAGAAATTGGCGCTGGTGATATTGGTGCCATTACCAAATGTGAGGGTATCCATCTTTCCTACACCTTATGTTCTCCGGACAGACCAGTCATGATCAAGCCGGTCAAATATCCAACAGCCACTTATGTCCGCGGCGTTGTTCCTGCTACCAAGAATGATTCTGATAAACTCTTCCCAGTCATTGAAAAGATGCAGTATGAAGATCCAACAATCTTCTTTGAGAAGAACCCAATCACTAATCAGATTCTTGTCGGTTCTTTATCCTCTTCGCATCTGCAGTATGTCTTAGACAAGATCAAAGAAGTCAACAAGATCAACTTTGAGTTAGAACGTCCAAAGGTTGTCTATAAGGAAACTATTACTGCTCGTGGAGAAGCAGAAGGTAGATACATCAAGCAGTCTGGTGGTTCTGGTTATTATGGCGTTGTCAATATGGCTTTTGAACCAGCAGAAGAGACTAGCTTCCAATCAACTGTCTTTGGTGGTCACATCGATAAAGGTTACTTCCCAGCGGTTGAAAAAGGTTTCTATGAGGCCTTGGAGCATGGCGGTTTGATTGGCGCTCCTGTCATCAAGGTTAAGGCGACTTTGCTTGATGGTAAGCAACACACGGTTGACTCCAATGAAATGGCCTTCAAGAATGCAGCTATCCTTGCTTTCCATGAAGCCTATAACGCCTGTAAGCCAATCTTGCTTGAACCATTTGATAGATTGGTGGTCAATGTCACTTCTGAATACTTAGGTGCTGTCTTATCAGATCTCAGCAAGAGAAGAGGTAAGATTCTATCCACTGATGAGGGTGATGAAGGTACTCTTGATGTCGTCGCAGTTGTTCCGGAAGCCGAGATTCAGGAATATGCTAACGAACTCAAATCCATCACCAAAGGTACTGGTTTCTTCAACCTTTCCTTTGAAGATTATGAACCTGTTCCGGCGGTTTTAGTGGACAAGGTCATCAAAGAAAATAAACATTAAGTACAACAATTGCCGAGGCCCTGAAAAGCCTCGGTTTTTTAATGATTTTTTCTTGTATACAAGCGGCCATACAAAACGGCGATTTTGTAAAGATTAAGTAACCGCTTTCTTTGCTTTGAAGGGAATTTAGGACACTTTGAGGCCTGTCTTGGTTTGTAAATTCGTTGCATTAATTTTGATTTTGATTATACTTGTTATGCTTAAAATTGCTGTTTAAATTAAGGAGTCCAAATATATGGAAAAAGATTTAGTTGCATGGGAAGGTTTTAAAGGTGGTCACTGGGAGAAGTTCGTCAATGTTCGTGACTTCATCCAGAAGAACTATGTTCCCTATGATGGTGATGCCTCTTTCTTAGAGGAACCAACCAAGGCTACCAATATTCTTTGGGTTGAATTACAGAAACTTCAGAAGGCTGAAAGAGAAAAGGGCGGTGTCCTCGATATGGATACTTCTATCATCTCTACTGTCACTTCTCACAAGCCAGGTTATATCTCCGAGGAATACAAGGATCTCGAAGCTATCGTTGGTCTTCAGACTGACAAGCCTTTAAAGAGAGCCTTCATGCCATGGGGTGGCTTCAAGATGGCCAAACAGGCTTTGACCACTCATGGTTACACCCTCGATGCTTCTGTCGATAAGTTCTTCTCTGAAAACGTCATCACCCATAATGACGCTGTTTTCCAGGCCTACACTCCAGAAATGATGAAGTGCCGCCACAACAAAATCTTAACCGGTTTACCAGATACTTATGGCCGTGGTCGTATCGTTGGCGATTACAGAAGAATCGCTTTATACGGTATCGATAACCTCATTGCCGAAAAGATGGAAGATTTATCCAACTGCGGTAATGGTACCATGACCGATGACATCATCCAGAAGAGACAGGAAATCTCTCTTCAGATCAATGCCTTAAAGGATATGAAGACCATGGCCAGCAGTTATGGCTTCGACATCTCTAAGCCAGCTAAGACTGCCAAGGAAGCCACTCAGTGGTTATACTTCGGTTATCTTGCTGCCATCAAGTCTCAGAACGGTGCTGCTATGTCCGTTGGTAGAATCTCTACCTTCTTGGATATCTATATCGAAAGAGATTTAAAGAAGGGTATCTTGACTGAAAAGGAAGCTCAGGAACTCATCGACCATCTCGTTATGAAGTTCCGTATGGTCAAGTTCGCTCGTATTCCTTCTTATCAGCAGTTATTCTCTGGCGATCCAGTCTGGGCTACTTTGGAAGTTGCCGGTATGGGTCAGGATGGCCGTTCTATGGTCACCAAGAATGACTTCAGATTCTTACATACTCTTGAAAATATGGGTCCTGCTCCAGAACCAAACCTCACCGTTTTATGGTCTGACAGACTTCCAAAGAACTTCAAGGATTATGCCGCTCACATCTCCATCACCACTTCCTCCATCCAGTATGAAAACGATGATGTCATGAGACCAATCTGGACTGATGACTATTCCATCTGCTGCTGTGTCTCCGCCACTCAGACTGGTAAGGAAATGCAGTTCTTCGGTGCTCGTGCTAACTTAGCCAAGGCTTTGCTTTACGCCATCAATGGTGGTGTTGATGAAAAGTCCTTCCAGCAGGTTGGCCCAGCCTATGCCCCAATCACTGATGAAGTCTTAGACTATGACAAGGTCATGGTCGCTTATGACAGAATGTTGGATTGGTTAGCTGGTATCTATGTCAATGTCTTAAACCTCATTCAGTACATGCATGATAGATATTTCTATGAAGCTGCTGAAATGGCTTTGATTGATACTGATGTCAGACGTACCTTCGCTACTGGTATCGCTGGCTTCTCCCACGTTGTCGATTCCTTATCTGCTATCAAGTATGCTAAGGTTACTGTCATCCGTGACGAAAATGGTATCTCCAAGGACTTCAAGGTCGAAGGTGACTTCCCACGTTATGGTAATGATGATGACAGAGCTGATGATATCGCTGTCGCCTTATTACATACCTTCCTCAACAAGATCAAGAAGAACCACACCTACAGAAATTCTGAACCAACCACTTCCATCCTTACCATCACTTCCAACGTCGTCTATGGTAAGGCTACTGGTGCTTTACCAGATGGTCGTCCAGCTGGTGAACCATTATCTCCAGGTGCCAACCCATCCTATGGTGCTGAAAACAACGGCTTACTTGCTTCCCTCAACTCTGTTGCCAAGCTTCCATATGAAGATGCTCTCGATGGTATCTCCAACACTCAGACCATGAACCCAGACGCCTTAGGTCACACTCCAGAAGAAAGAGTCAGCAACCTTGTCCAGGTTCTTGATGGTTACTTCGATCAGGGTGCTCACCACCTCAATGTTAACGTCTTCGGCAAGGAAATGCTCTTAGATGCCATGGAACATCCAGAGAAGCCAGAATACGCTAACTTCACCATCCGTGTTTCCGGTTATGCTGTCAAGTTCATCAACCTCACCAGAGAACAGCAACTCGACGTCATCTCCAGAACCTTCCACGATCATATGTAACGAATATGACAAAAGGTTATTATCAATCGATAGAATCTTTTGCTTTAGTTGACGGACCGGGCGTACGCTCGGTCCTATTTCTTACTGGATGTCCTTTCCGCTGTCTCTTCTGCCATAATCCTGACACCTGGGAATTTGATCCTAAGAATGTCATCACTCCAGAAGAAGCGCTGAAGAAATTGATTCGTTATAAGATGTACTGGAAGAACAATGGTGGCATCACCATCTCTGGTGGTGAACCATTGGTGCAACTTGATTTTCTTCTCGAATTCTGCCGTTTAGCCAAGAAAGAAAACATTCATATTACTATTGATACTTCGGGCGCTCCTTTTAATACCAATCCGGAATTTTTAAAGAAGTTTGATGAACTTCTTACTCTTACTGATCTCTTTATGGTCGATATCAAGTGTATCGATGATGAAGTACATAAGAAACTCACTGGTAAGAGCAATAAGAATGTCTTGGAAATGATTCAGTATCTTGATGCGAAACATTATCCTATCTGGATCAGACATGTCTTGGTTCCCACCATTACGGATGATGATGAACTTCTTGCAAGAATGAATGAGTTCATTTCTACTCTTAGTAATGTGGAACGCGTGGAAGTCTTACCATATCACACCTTGGGTATTCATAAGTATGAGATTCTAGGTATCAAATATCCTTTAGAAGGTGTTCCTGCTCCAACTCAGGATAGAGTGGATAATGCCAATAAGCTTCTCCACACTGATTCTTATACCCGTTACTTACACAAGTGATATCTGGCCTGTGGCTTGGTCCGCAGGCTTTTTAAATGAATTATGTTTCCAAAGCCTGATTTGCTTTCTAAGGTCTTTTATCGTCCAGTTATTTTTCCTTGTATCCATCTCCCATTTTTGTCGATCGATGAGATCAGGTATTTTCATGATAGCCTGATATTTAGACCAACTTAGTGGAGGATAGATATGACGGCTATATTCTTTAAAGAGATTGAGATGTTCGTTATAGAAGATATAGTCATCCTGAAGATTTCTCAGACTATATTCATTTCCATATTTTTGTTGCAACTTGTCAGAAACATATTTCAGTACTGCTTCTGGTATCACCTGGCAATGGAAAAAACGAACTTCTTCGAGTGATATTTTTTCTCCTATAAGCCACCGACGTCTGACAATGTCTTCTCTTTGGTGAGAGGTGTTTTCTTTAATAATCTGTTCAATGTCGTTGGTGATATCCATAAAGAGGGGTTCATTGATTTCGTAGTGTTTCTTGAAATTCATGTAGAATTCCTCCTCTATATAAATATGCTTAAGTTCAGTCGATTATTATCAAAATAAAGAAAAAGTCAGCTGATTTGCTGACTTGAATGATCAAAAATTAATGAAATTGAAAACCTCTGGTCATCATCTCGTTTTGAGAATGAGCCAGAGGTCTAATGACAGAATTGGAATGATTATCTAGAGTTTTAAAAGAAGCACGAGAAGGTTGCCTTCGCCGATGAAATTGGAATAGATATCAAAAGTTTTCTTGCCATCGAAGTAACCTAATCTTTTACCGGATTTATCATAGATGTTTTCTCTGTTTCCTTCGGGCTTCATGCTTCCTAAAATGTTACCATATCTATCTTTCAATACCTGAACCATAGCGATTTCTCCTCCACTTGACTGATAATATTCTATAAAAAGTTATGGTTCTTTTTTGCTACATGTAATACAATGGATTTAAGAGGAAAAAGGTTATGGAAGATAACAAGAAATTGGTTGAATATTGCTTTTTGATTTGTCCAACAGACAAGGTATAAATTTTTTATTCCTGAATGTATCCATTTGCAATGGTGTTTACAACAGCAAAAAGTTTTTTACCGGATTCTTCAGGTATCTTATATGTTCGGTCAGAACGAATGTCCCAACGAGAATCACCAATATCGATATATGCCGAAATGATTACGTCTGTCAAATCTTCTTTCAATATAAAATAGTATTTCTTATCTTTAAATGAGATGATGAAGGATGTTTTATCAGTAGCCCATTCATGGACATATGCAGTATCTAATGGTTGAAACTCAATATCCTTCAGTTCAGTAACAAATAGGTTTTCGTTATCGATATAATTATGATTCCATTCGTCATGATAATATTCCACATAGAGTTTATTTTCTTCCTTTTCCGCTTCTTTGATAAAGTTTTCGATTTTGGCCATCTCATCAGTTATAGCTCTATAGGAGGCAGCAGGATCAAAAGGCCAACTGAAAG
>OMRU01000166.1 GCA_900313465.1 uncultured Clostridia bacterium | reverse complement strand
TGCTATCGATGTCATTCTCAGTGAAAAAGGAATGCGTTGTGAAAAAGAAAAGATCGCTCTTACTTTCCTAGGCGATGGCAAAATCCTTTCTTTCATGAACGCGATGGATATCTATTCTTTACTAGGAAATGCCATCGATAATTCCATTGAGGCGCTGAAACATGTTGAGGAAGTGGAAAAAAGAATTATCTCCATCAACTTAGAAAACAAAGGTGATATCACCAATCTCACCATTCGAAACTACTTTGATGGGGAGTTGCAGTTAGACGAAGATGGCTTGCCATTTACCAGCAAACAGTTTGAAAAAGGGTATCATGGCTATGGTATGAAATCCATGCGATTGATCGCGCGGAAATACAGTGGCAACCTAAGTATTCGTATTTCCGGAAACATTTTTGTCGTCAATATCTATCTGATGCGTTAACGCCTTAAGAGTGCAGTTCATTCTTTGAAAATGACAGTTCACTCTAAAAAGGCGTTTTTTAGTTTCTTTCTTTTTTATAATGCAATCGCTTTCATATAGGAAAGGAGAAAGTTATGGAAAGAATCAAAGAATTTTTCCAAAAGAGGAACTACGGATTCTATGTCTCGTTGGTCAGCATGGTGTTATCTGTGATTGCGGCTATCGTGTATGCTGCAAACTATCACAACTACACCAACTTCATGTCCTGGGCTGGTTTCGTCATGTTCTTTGTCGGTCTAGTCGTCAGCTGTCTTTTATTCGTCTTACGCCAGGATGCATGGGCCCCACTTGGCTTATTTGCTGGTAATCTCTTAGGTCTTCTTCTCTACGTCCGTCACATCTATTCTTACGTTCAGGTTGTTGTTGCTGGTGTCGATATCTCGACTTTCTCTAGCAACTTCATCTTGTCCACCACCTTTATCGCTATCAGTTTTGTTGTCAGTATCGTCGCTTGTTTCTTACCACAAGTCAAAGTCCAACAGGAGGCCACTAAGTAATGAAAACGACATTAAAGAGAAATCTCCAGAAAGGTGCATTAGTCCTTTCTAGCGCCCTCTTGGGTTTGATTGTTGTCACCAAGCAGATCACCTGGGATAACGCTGATTCCATCACCTCTATCTTAGGTCAGGAAAATGCTAAGGTCATTCATCATGAAGTTGAAAATGAAGATCCTATCCATTTCAAATCGGATTTCAAATCCATCAAAGAAGTCGCCTATAACGGCTTGAAGACTGAAATTGAAGAAGTGGAAGAAGGTGCTGTGTTATTAAAGAACGAAAATCATGCTCTTCCACTTGCCAAGGGTAGCAATGTCTCTCTCTTTGGCGGTGCTAGCGCTTATCCACTTTATGGTGCTTCTGGTTCTGGTGGTATCAACACCGCTGAAGCTTTAGATTTCTATCAGGCTTTTGAAGGCTATCATTATGAAGAAGATATGCCAAAGGCTGATGGTGTCAAGAAGGGGGATGCCTATCTTAACGTCAATAAGACTTTATACGATTATTACAAAGCCAAATGTAAGGAACCTGCCAAGGATTGGTCTGGTAAGGTTGTTGGTGAAGATAACCCATATTCTGCCATGGCTTCTATCTCTGAAGTCAGAGTTGGTGAAGTTCCGTGGACAGAAGTCAACAACGCTGCTAACACTGGCGATTTGACTGCTTATGGCGATGCTGCTATCTTTGTCATCCGTCGTAACGGTGGTGAAGGTTTTGATTTACCAGCTACCTCTGGTGAAAACGAACAATACGGCAATGTCGGTGACAAGCAAGCAAGTGTCAACGATTCCACCAATGGCGATTACTTACAGCTTTCTGAAGGTGAAAAGAGCGTTCTTCGTGGTCTTAAGGCCTTAAAGGATGCTGGAACCATCAAGAAGATCGTCTTTGTCATGAACACTCCAAACCCAGTTCAGTGTGATTTCATGGATGATGCTCAATATGGTATTGATGCTGCCTTGATGACTGGTTCTCTTGGCGAAGTCGGTTCTATTGCTGTTGCCAGACTTCTCACTGGTGAAGTCAATTTCTCTGGCGGTTTGTCTCAGACCTTATGGTATGACAACCTCATGAACCCAACCAACACCAACTTCACTGATCAGAACTACTTCTTCACTTATGAGAATTTTGCCGAGTTCGATTTCACGGATTATTCCAAGGCCAACTCTCAGCAGTCCAGTATGACTACCTATCAGGTCTATCAGGAAGGTATGTACTTAGGTTATAAGTACACCGAGACCAGATACGAAGACTATGTCACAGGTAAGGGTAATGCTGGTGATTATCAGTACAACAAGGTTGTCGCCTATCCATTTGGTTATGGTGAATCCTATACTGACTTTGCTTTCTCTGATTTGAGTGTCAAAGAAGCCGGTAAGAACAAGATTGAACTTTCCGTCAAGGTCACCAACACCGGTAAGGTTGCTGGTAAGACTCCAGTTCAGGTCTATGTTTCTAAACCATACGAAAACTATGCCAAGGAAAACAAGATTCAGGTTCCATCCGTTGAACTTGTCGACTTCGGTAAGACTTCTACCTTAGCCGCCGGTGCTAATGAAACCGTCAAGATCACTTTGGACAAGAAGTACTTTGCTACTTATGATACTTTCAAGGCTAAGACTTATGTCATCATGGATGGTGATTATCATATCACTGTTGGTAATGGTGCTCATGAAGCCATCAACAACATCTTAGCCAAGAAGGGTTATAAGCCATCCAACACCAACAACAGAATGGATGCTGAAGGTAACGCCAACATGGTCTCTATGATGCATTTTGGCTTTGATGATGATACCTTCTCCATCTCCACTGCCACTGGTAAGCCGATCACCAACCAGTTTACTGAAGCTGATATCAACACTTATTCTGGTAGAGGTGATAACTCTGTCACTTATTATGATAGAGCTGACTGGACTGGTACTGTCAAACTCTCCACTAGAAAAGCTGATGGCACTTTAGTCAAGCCATACGCCACGTTAAAGATGACTCAGCAGATGGCTGATGAATTAAGAGATCAGTATGATGCTGATAAGATTATTCTTCCAGATAATGAAGAATATCCAACTTATGGTGCCCAGAATAATCTTTCCTTACTTTCCTTAAAAGATGAATCCTTCAACTCCCCATTATGGGATCAGTTGCTTGATCAGCTCACCTGGGATG
>OMRU01000165.1 GCA_900313465.1 uncultured Clostridia bacterium | reverse complement strand
TTTGATGATGTCATCCGTATTCATCATCCTGATAGAGTGACAAGAAAAGAAATCTTCCAGTCTCGTTTAGCGGATTGTGAAATCAAGATTGCTCTTGATGATCTTGTTATGACGACACATGGTTATGTCACAAAAGATGTGTCTCGTTTATGCCGCTCGTTAAAGAAGATGGCTAAGCTTTATTGCAAGGATGAATCAAAGCCTGTTATTGATGATGTCATCTTAAATAAGGTCATGCCTGTTTTTGAAAAGACGGATGAACAAGATTTTGCTGCTGTCTTAAGTGAGTTTGAACACAATCTTCCATCGGATATTGAAATCATCGATAAAGATGTGGATTAGTCTATTGCCAAATAGACTCTAGTGCTGTTTCTTCTCAATATGATCAAGCAAAAGAAAACTTGTGGTGACAGAAGCAATGGCGATAAGGGAAATGAGTATTAATCCTAGTGTCATAATAATTAAGTTAGCTTTAACTAACTATATTGTAACACCTCATTTTCTCTTTGTATAGATTTTGGCTTATATGTTGATGTCTATTGCATCCTGGATATCAAAATCGGAGTCGTAGTATGGCTTGATAGAATCTTCTAGACTATAGGTGAAATTCTTAAAGTGGATATGAGATGCATTTCTAAGATAGAGAAGGTTTACCTTACCTTTTAAGAAAGGCTTCTTATCATAGGGGCGAAGGTCATGTTGATCAATATCCCATTTTGTTTTCTTATGTAGGTGAAGAGAAAGATTTTCAAAGGAGATATCTTCAATTCTATTTCTTTCTTCTCCATAAAGGAAAAGACCATTTTCACTATCCATGGTGATGTCTTTGAATTGTAGATGGTAGATTCTTCCTACAGGGATATCATCATTTCTATTCACTGCACTAAGAGCAATAGGTTCACCATAACCCCAGAAATATGGTTTTGGTCCTACCTTAGTAGAGATGTTGATGTTACTAAAGTGACAATCATGAATATTTCCTTTATCTCTTAACTGTAAAGTGATACCTCTGTTGGTGTCAGTAATGGTGATATTTTCTACTTTGATATCATAGAAGTCATTAAAGGATTCACTACCAAACTTGATAGCACCAGAAGTGGATTGTAAATTGCAGTCATGAACATTGATGTCATAGCAATCCCCATATTTCTGATAAGCCATCGTGTTTTTAAAGACGATAGCATCATCACCGGTGATGATGTCGCAATCATGGATATGAACATGATGGCAATGATCAGGATCAATGCCATCACAATTGGCAAGTTTTAGATTATTTCTGATTTTCATATGGTGGATATGAACCTCTTCACATCCGACTAGATGGGTAGTCCAGAAAGCGGAGTTAGCTAGAGTCACTTCCTTGATTTCTAAATGGTGGATATTTTCTAAAAAGAGAAGCGGCATTCTAGGATAGAAGGCACCATCGATGAAATATTCATCTTGATAGCCATAGAAGATGGATTCATTGCCGTCTATAGTGCCACTTCCTGAAATGGTGATGTTATGTAGGTTTTCACCATAGATGAAATACAAGGTGGGTTTTCCATTATAGTCACAATTGATAAAGGATGGTACTTCAAGACTAGTGTGATTGTCTTTCTTGGTGATATCAAAATCGGATATGTCATCACTGGCTTTCAAAACAGCTCCTTCTTCTAAATAGAGGGTGATGTTATCTTTTAAGATGATGGTTCCTGTCTTGTAGATTCCTTTGGGAATGATGACTCTTCCTTGTTCTTGGCTAGCCATGTTGATGGCGTTTTGAATGTAGATGGCGTTATTTTTGTTTTCTGGTTTGGCACCAAAGTCCTGAATGCAATAATCCATAATGTTTCCTCTATGTCTTTATTGTAGTAATCCTTGGTTTGTTTAGAAAGAGACAAGCTTGTTTATGTTCTATGAAAACAATGACAGTTATGTATGTTTGCAATGGTATTTCATAATATTTGTCAAAACTCTGTTACTTTTGCAACGTTGTTCGCATTTCTTCTTCGTGACTGATTGGCATTTGTCGTACAATATAAACAGTTGTCGCTTCTTCTGTTTCAAAAGAATAAAAGGAGATGTCTATGAGTATCCAAAACCCTTATCTTATCAATAGTTTCAACTATACGGCTTTCTTCGTTTTGGTCCTGGATCTTATTTACTGCTTTATCGCTGGCGGTGTTCATCGTAGACACAAGCAACTCTTCATTGCTTTGATTATTTGTGTCATGATCACCACTTTGACTGCTGCTGCAAGCTGGGATTTACAAAATATGGTCCTAGTAGAGCACAGCAAGGATTTTCTATATGGTCTAAGAGAGGCTGTTGATACCATCTACTATATCGCTCATGCAATTTCAGCGTTCTTGTTTGCTTTCTATATTTTGGAATACACGTCTCTTCTGACATGGAGAAAGTGGTAT
Source organism: uncultured Clostridia bacterium (assembly GCA_900313465.1). GTDB lineage: Bacteria > Bacillota_I > Bacilli_A > RFN20 > CAG-288 > Enterosoma. The sequence continues at coordinate 2,407 of OMRU01000165.1, read as the reverse complement.
AGCTATGCCCTTCTTTCTGCTCCAGCGGTAATCGTCTCTATCCTGATGTTACTTAATCCCGCTTTCCATCTCTTCTGGGGATATGAGGCACTTGATGGCATATATGTCTATAGTCGAGGAGATTATATCTGGGTATTATATGTTCTTACCTTGGTTTATTCTATTGCAGGTGTGGTTCTCTTTTGTTTCTCGACTAGACCACTACGTGTACAACCCCGTATTGCAGTGATCGTCTTGTTCTTGATCACTTTTGTTGGTATTGCTGTTCAGTTCTTATTCCCTTCTTTCCAGATTGAGATGATTACTGAATCACTAACCATCACTGGTATTCTTGCAATCCTTGAAGATCATGCCAAATATATCGATCCGATTACCAGGTTATCCAATTATGGAACACTGGAAATTGATATCAAGAAGTTATTGCAGACAAGACATCATTTCCAGTTAGTAATCATCCATGTTGATAATTTCTCTCATTATGCAAGAGTCTTAAAGAAAGCCTTGAGTTCTCGATTGCTGATCTATATTGCAGAGAATCTTTGTAAGTTACCTTATGTCTATGATTGTTATAAGGCGAGTTCTTCTTGTTATGCCTCAATCCCTGAAGACGTTTTTCAAAAAGCCTTATGACTTGAACGGTCTATCCTTGAAGTTTTTTATCAATGCGACGTTCTTGAAAGTGCCGGATGAATTTCCGGATAGCGATTATCTACCTTATCTTGTAGAAGTTCCAGAAAATCCCAACAACAAGGAAATCATCTTCCATGGGGCTGATTATTTTGCGGCTATCCAACGCCGTGATGAGGTAGAGAAAGCCATTCGAGATGGTATTCATCAGAAGAATTTCCTTCTCTACTACCAACCGATATACAGTGCAAAGACCAATAGTATCATCGCCTGTGAGGGTTTAGCTAGACTTCATGATCCTACTTTAGGATTGATCAGCCCTGGTGAATTTATCCCGATAGCGGAAAAAGCCGGCTTGATGAATGAGATTGGTGATCTGATTTATGATATGGCTTGTCGATTTATCGCTAGTGGCGTGATGAAGAAATATCAACTCAGTTATCTTGAAGTCAACTTATCTGTTTTCCAGCTTTACAATCAGAATCTGGCTAGCGAGATTCTTGAGACCATGAAGAAATATGATGTCTCTCCTGAATATATCAATCTAGAAATCACGGAGAGTGCAGCGGTGGACTCCGCCTTGGCTAGTGCTAAGAATCTTCAGAAGTTAGCAGAAGCTGGTCTTACTTTCTCTCTTGATGATTTTGGTGTCGGGTATTCGAATTATTCCATTCTTGATAAGATGACCTTCAAGAATGTCAAACTGGATATCTCCTTACTTTCCAATGCGAAGTTATCAGAGAAGGCTAGCGCGTTACATACAGGTTTAATTTCTTCTCTCTCCTCTATCGGTCAATCCTTGATTCAGGAGGGTGTAGAAACAAAAGAGGATTTGCTTTCCTTAAAGAAGACAAATCCAGATATTATGATTCAGGGTTATTATTTCTCTCGTCCGTTACCAGAAAAAGACTTTGTCGAATATTTGGAGAAATTCCAAGGCGTAGAATTTTAATGAAAACACCACTTCCTTGCGAAGTGGTGTTTTTACACGTGGTTTGTTCTAATTTTCTTGATGACAACTTCTCTTTCAGGAATGATGATTGTTTCCTTGTTGGCTTGTATTACGAGTTTATCATCCTGGTATTCGTATTGTTTGACATCGATAGGAGAAGTAAGGTTGATATCTATCCTACAATCTTTGAAAGTGACTTCCTGAAGGAAAGATAAATCAAAGCCTCCACGGAAACCATTAGCCATCAGTTCCATTTCGACATCGGCGTTTAACAGAATGATCAAGTCATTTCCTTTTGAGGAAATGGATAAGATATCCATTTCTCTTAGATCATAAAAGGAATAGAAATCTTTAGTATTCATATTCTTGTGTCTTTTCTTTAATGGCATCACCAGCTAGAGCACCAGTAGAAAGAGCAATCTGGATATTAAATCCACCCGTAAAGGCATCGACATCGATGACTTCACCAGCAAAATAAAGATTTGGTATGAGTTTACTTTCCATCGTTTTTGGTGAGATTTCCTTGGTGGATATTCCACCTGCGGTAACCACTGCTCTTTCAAAGCCGTTAAGTCCCATAAAGGTCAGTGGGAAGTGTTTTAATCCCTGGATCAATTTGTTTCTTTCTTCTTTGTTGAAGATAGAACACTCTTTCTGGTAATTCAAAGAGACATGTTCTTCAAAGAAAGGAACAAATGGACTAGGAAGAAGTCCTCTTAGAATATCGATGATTTTTCCATGTGGATTGTTTTCAATATCTCTTTGAATTCTATCCTGCAAAGTGGCTTCATCCAAGGCTGGTTTTAAATCAATTTCGATATGAAGGTT
>OMRU01000114.1 GCA_900313465.1 uncultured Clostridia bacterium | reverse complement strand
AGACGTGGTGAACCAAGAATTCAGGTTACCTTCTCTATCGACGTCAATGGTATCGTCTCTGTTTCCGCTAAGGATTTAGACACCAACGCCGAACAGCATATCACCATTTCCAACTCTTCTGGTTTAAGCCAGGATGAAATCGACCGTATGGTCAAGGAAGCTGAAGCTCACAAGGCTGATGATGATAAGAGAAAGAAAGATGCTGATACCAGAAATGAAGCTCAGGCCATGATCGATCAGATCGACAGAGCTGTCAACGATAAGGATAAGCCAATGGATGAAGCTACCAAGGCTTCTGTCACCAAGATTCGTGATGAAATCAAGGCTGATCTTGATAAGAACGATCTCGATGCTGTCAGAGCCAAGATTGCTGAATTACAGCAGGCTGCCAACCAGGCCTATCAGGCCCAGGCTCAGTCCACTGCCAACGCTAGCGAAGCTAACGCCGGTGGCAACGCTCAGTCTAGTGCTGCTGACAACGATCCAAACGTTGTCGATGCCACTTTCACTGAAAAGAAAGATAACTAATAAACAAGCGGATTAAGCCCGGTCAACCGGGCTTAATTCTTAATAGGAGGATTACAACATGGCAGATCAGAAACGTGACTACTATGAAGTCCTTGGTGTCAATAAAACTGCCACTCAGGATGAAATCAAAAGTGCTTATCGTAAGCTTGCCAAAAAATATCATCCTGACTTAAATAAATCTCCAGATGCTCCTGCCAAGTTCAAAGAAGCAACCGAAGCCTATGAAGTCTTAAGTGATGAGAACAAACGTAAACAGTATGACCAGTTTGGTCACGCTGCCTTTGATAACAATGGAGCCAATGGCTTCCAGGGTGGATTCAATGGCTTTGGTGGCGCTGGTGGGTTTGAGGATTTCGGCGATCTCGGCGATATCTTCTCTTCCTTCTTTGGTGGCGGTTCTGCCAGAGGAAGAAGAAGCAATATGCCACGCCGTGGTGCAGACAGAACTGTTCAGGTCAAGATCAGTTTTGATCAGGCGGTCAAAGGCGCCCAAGTCGATATTCCTCTTTCCTATGTAGATACCTGCCCAGATTGCCATGGTTCTGGTGCTCAAAATCCAAATGATGTTGAGACATGTAAGACCTGCGGTGGTCAAGGAAGAGTCAGAATGCGTCGTCAGACTCTCTTTGGTATGATGGAAAGTGAAGAAGAATGTCCAAATTGCCACGGAACAGGTAAGACCATCAAGCATAAATGTGATCATTGCCACGGAAGTGGTCGAGTCCAGGTCAATGAAACCATCACGGTCAACATTCCTCATGGTGTCGACACCGGAAACAAAATCAGAATTTCTGGCAAAGGCGAACCCGGCATCAACGGCGGTCCAACTGGTGATTTGATCATTCAGATTCACGTCGCTCCTTCTCAGACTTTCGTCAGAAAAGAAGCCGATGTCTATATCAACGCCCCTATCTCTTATACCGATGCCCTTCTTGGTGGAACCATCACTGTTCCAACTGTAACTGGTGATTGTGACTTAGTCATCCCACCATGCACTAACCCAGGCACAATCTTAAAAATGGCTGGTAAGGGTATCACCACTCCTAATGGCAAAATTGGTAACCAATATGTCACCATCAATGTCAAATTCCCAAAGAGCTTGAACTCCGAACAAAAAGAATTGATCAAGAAGTTAGATGATATTGAATCTAGCAAAGGTACTCTCTTCGGATTATTCCGCAAGAAGAAATAAAAACAATCTTTGATTTTTAAAAGGTGATGGAACAAATCCATCACCTTTTTCTTTAATTACGTTCGTGTAATTCACCAGTCTTATACGCGTCAATCAAGTCTTTCAGAACACCGATTTGTTCTTGTAAGTCTCTACCCTTGTCTGTATCCTTAACTAGCACACGGTCTTGACAGCGTTCGACAATCTTGACCTTGGAGAGATTTCCTTCATCCTTTTTGAAGTTTCTATGTTGTGCCAAAAGATAATAATGAGAATTATAAATCAAGGTGTAACCGGCAATACCTGTCTTGGAATGATAGGACTTTGCTAAACCACCATCAATCTTAAAAAGTTTACCATCCGCCTTGATCGGAGATTCACCTTTATTCACTAAGACTGGAACATGACCATTGATGATATGTCCACGTTTTTCATCAGCACCAAACTCCATCAGAATCTTTTCCACATATTCAGGTTTCTTAGAATATTCATAATATGGATTGTAGTCTTCATGATATAACGATGGGTCATTGATAAAGATTCTTTCAAATGTGGTAATCTGGTCTTTACCAAACAGCGGCGATTTTGGACCACACCATAAATACCATAAGAAATCCGTCTCAAATTCCTTATCCTTATGATCAAGAGGCAACGAACAGGCATTTCTGACCTTCTTTTCACAATAATCCAAATAGGCTTTTCCGGAGAATGTTCCCTCTATGGTCTTGACGTTCATAAAAGAACCATTTTCGTTCATAGGAATGCAAGCGTGATATAAAAGATTTCCGTTATATACCTTATACATCGAACCCTTCTTAAGTAGGAATTTCACGTGTCTTTGAAGTTTTTCAGAATGGGTAAAACTATACTGAAGACTTCTCATCAGGCTTTCTTCTTCCTTGGTGAGTTGACGTAGAGAACCCTGTTTCAAAGTCGGAAGATTCTTATCCTGCAGTTCAAAAGTCCTACCATCCAGGCTGATGGTACCCTTATCTAAATCAATGCCATCTAACAACAGACGATTATTGATCCCATATTCAGGATGACGAAGAATCAACTGGCCTTCTAATTTGAACATGATGATAGCGATGACTTTACACATCTTAGCTGCTAAAGATGGGGATAAGGAATCTGACACATTGGTATCTAGTAGATGCGGTTTAAATCTCTCGCAAGGATCATTCTTATAGAGTTCCTCAGCGTACATGGATAAAGGACGAAGGTTGATACCATAACCTGATTCAAGAACGTCAAAGGAGTTATATAGCGTCGCAATATAGATGACATGAGCAATACAGGCTAGATTACCGCAGGCAGCGCCAATCCAAGGTGTATCATGATTTCCCCATTGGATATCCACTTCGGGGAAGGTCATCAATTCATCCATAATCATATCGGCTCTTGGACCACGATCAAAGATATCACCGATGATATGAAGATGGTCGACGCAAAGATTCTGAATCAATTTAGCTAAAGCGATGATATAGGGATCCGAATAATCTAAATCTAAAATAGACGATACAACCGCATCGTGGTATCTCTTGGTATTGAGATCCTCAGAGTTGGTATTGATAAGTTCATCTAAGACATAAGCATAAGAATTTGGCATTCTTTTACGTATCTTACTACGGGTATATTTTGAAGAGATAAAACGGGCTACTACAATCATCTTCTCCATCATTTCTTTTCGCCATCTACGGCAATCTTTCTTTTGATAGTGGCGAGTGGCTAAAACCTCTTCTGGATAATAAATCAGCCTTGCTAATTCATCATATTCTTCCTTCGATAATGAATTACCTAAAGCCTTCTTCATCTTCATAAAGATGACACCAGAACCAGATCTCATCAAATAAGAGAAAGATTCATATTCACCATGGATATCACTTAAAAAGAATTCGGTTCCTTTAGGAAGTTCACAAATGGCAGATAAGTTGATGATTTCCGTACTGGCACTTTTGATATTTGGAAAAGATTTTGATAACAATTTCAGTAAAGCTAAGTCTCGCATAACATTTCCTCTTCTATTTCATTATATTTATTTCAATCAAAAAAGAAGTAAGGAAAAGACAAAATAGTGAAAATTGCGAACAAAAAAGTCAAAAATTACAAGAAAACCCTTCAGCAAGATGCCAAAGGGTTACGAACACTAGATATACAAGACTACTTTACTTTTTCGATTTCTTCTTTTGACCAACCGGTAACCAAAGCAATTTGTTCCGCTGAAAAACCATTTCCCTTCATGCGAGAAATAATCTCTCTCATATTCTCTTTACGTCCTTCTTTACGTCCTTTTTCCCTAGCTTCTTTGCGGGCTTGATCG
>OMRU01000024.1:3206-12509 GCA_900313465.1 uncultured Clostridia bacterium | reverse complement strand
CCATATTATCAAAATAGATTTTGATGAACGCAGAAATAAAAAATATCTCGATCCCGATGTTTTAGATGATTACATCAGAAGTCTGATTGTTGATGATCAAATGTATTATCTCTTATTGGATGAGGTTCAAAAGGTTGATGATTTTGAATCGGTGCTCAATGGTTTCCTGCATATTGAAAATTTAGATGTTTATGTCACTGGGAGCAATTCAAGATTCTTATCCTCAGATATCATTACAGAATTCAGGGGCCGTGGTGATGAAATCAGAGTATTTCCTCTTTCCTTTGCGGAATATTACTCCGTGTTTGAAGGTAGCAAAGAAGAAGCCTGGGAAGAGTATATTGTGTATGGAGGATTACCAAGGGTTTTGTCCTTTGAAAGTGGTGAGGAAAAATCAAAATATTTAAAACAGCTGTTTGAAAAGACATATATAAGCGACATTGTTGAAAGAAACAATGTTCAAAGAATCGACATCATCGATTCCATACTGAATATGTTGGCATCATCGATTGGTTCTCTGACCAATCCCTATAAACTGATGAATACTTTTCAAAGCAACGGTGTGAAAGACGTGTCAATCAATACTCTTTCCTTGTATTTAAAATACTTGCAAGATTCTTTCTTGATTGAAAAAGCAGAAAGATATGATATCAAAGGGAAAAAGTACATTCAAACTCCTTTCAAGTTCTATTTCTCCGATGTGGGGTTACGAAACGCTAGGTTAAACTTCGGACAACAGGAAGAAACCCACATCATGGAAAACGTAATTTATAATGAATTGCTGATCCGTGGATATAACGTAGATGTCGGTGTTGTGAATGTTAGACAAGGGGATGCAAAGAAACAGACTGAGGTAGATTTTGTCTGCAATCAGTTCAATAGAAAATACTATATTCAATCTGTATTATCTCTTCCGACACATGAAAAGACGACTCAAGAGGAACGTCCGCTATTGAATATTCCGGATAACTTCAAGAAAATCATCATCGTAAAAGATAACCAAAAACCATGGATTACAGAAAACGGAATCCTTGTAATCAGTATCTTTGATTTCTTATTGAACCAAAATAGTTTAGAGCAATAGAGATAAAGACTAGAATTTTCTTAGGCTAATTCCACCTTGCCAGTATAAAGATCATAATAGGACCCTTTTAAGGCAAGCAGTTCATCCTGAGTGCCACGTTCAATGATGATGCCATGGTCAAGAACCATGATTTCATCAGCATCGCGGATGGTGGAAAGACGATGGGCAATCACCATGACAGTTCTCTCCTTCATCAAGTCATTCAAGCCTTGCTGAATGAGCAGTTCACTTCTCGTATCGATATTAGATGTCGCTTCATCAAGAATCATGACGGGTGGCTGATTTAAGGTGGCTCTGGTCAAACCAAGAAGCTGTCTTTGACCTTCAGAAAGATTAGAGCCATCATCATAAAGCATGGTCTGATAACCTTGTGGAGAACGGCGGATAAAACTATCCGCATGGGACTTCTCTGCGGCTTGTCTGATTTCTTCTGAGGTGGAATGACGACGGACATAGCGGATGTTATCCTCTATGCTTTCGGTAAATAAGTGGGTATCCTGAGTGACCATAGACAAGGCTCTTCTTAAGGATTCCAACTTGATATCATAAATAGAAATATCATCATAGGTGATGCTGCCAGAATCAATCGGATAGAAGCGAGCAAGAAGAGAGATGATGGTCGTCTTACCAGCACCGGTTGATCCAACAAAGGCGACCTTTTTACCAGGATGGGCTTCAAAGGTGATCCCTTTTAAGACTTCATGACCTTTAACATAGGAGAAGTGAACATCCTTAAACTGAATGACACCTCTTAATGGTTTAATTTCTTCACTTCCATCCTCGTGGATGATTTTCCAACCATAACGATTGGTAAAATCGTCGTTGTGTTCATCTAATTTCACCAGTTCAACTTTACCATCATCTTCTTCGCCATCTTCATCTAGGAAGGCGAAGATTCTTTCGGCACCAGCCGTCATGGCTAAGATATTATTGAGATGAAGTGTGAAATAATTAAATGGCTGACAGGCGTTACGACAGAAGACTAAATAGGACTGTAGACCACCAAAGGTCAAAGCGCCAGCCCAACCGGTACATAAGGCGGTGACACCCGCCACTGCTGAGATGGAGAAGTTGAGATAACTGATTGAGACGAAAAACGGTGTGGTTACCTGGGTTCTGAAGAACGAATTGGTGGCTGCTTTTCGCCATTCAATGTTGGCTTTTTCAAATTTCTGGAAGGAATCATCTTCGTGGTTGAAAGCCTTGATGACTTTGACACCAGCGATATCTTCTTCTACTACTGCGTTGACGTCAGCTAAGGCTTTCTGCTGCTGGACAAAATATTTTCTGTTCAGCTTGGCATTAACGAATAAGAAGATGAGCATGACGATGATGAAGAAGATGACAATCAGGGTCAATGGTACATTGATGATAAAAAGGCAGACAATCGTACCGACCATGTTGGTAGCAGAGACAAAGATATTGGCTAAGGAATCATTTAAGGCGTTGACTAAAGCATCAATATCATTAGTGTAGAGCGTCATGATGGCTCCGTGTGTATGGGTGTCAAAGTAGGAGATAGGAAGTTCCTGCATCTTGCTCATCAACTCATTGCGCAAACGATAGAGCACCTTTTGGGTTAAAAAGACCATCAGCTCATTGTGAAATAAAGCGCAGAAGACACCACCAGCATAAAGCGAGACAATGAGGATGATATCATGAGTCAAAGTGTTTTGTGCGGTCTCTTTCAAGATGTTGTTTTCTTGGTTGAAATAGTCAAGGATGTGGTCGGTTACTTTACCCGCAAAAAAGGTACCAAAGATATTCGATAAGGCGGTACCGATGGCAGTAAAAATAACCAATACTAACAAGAACCAGTAGGGTTTGAAGTAAGAGAGAACTCTTGCTAAGGTCTTAGAGATATTAGCAGCATGTTTTGGATTTCTCATTGTGCTAAGCCCTCCGTCTGAATCTTGTAGATATCCTGGTAGATAGGATCGTGATCTTTTAAATATTCGCTTGTGCCGATGTTGGAGATGTGACCGTTATCTAAAACGATGATGCTATCGGCATCAGAAATGGTAGAAACTTTCTGAGAGATGACAATCTTGGTCATGTCAGGAAGATATTCTTTTAAGTTTTTCTTCAACTGGCCTTCGGTGATTCTATCTAGAGCGGAGAAAGAATCATCAAGGATAAGAATTTTTGGTTTCTTTAACAAGGCTCTAGCGATACATAAACGCTGCCTTTGACCGCCGGAGACATTGTTGCCGCCTTGAGAAATCATCGTGTCAAAGCCGTGATCAAGAGAATTGATGATGAAGTCATAGCAACAGGCAATCTTGCAGGCCTGTTCGATTTCTTCTTGTGTCGCTTGTGGATTTCCCCATAAGAGATTCTCTCTGACGGTTCCGGTAAAGAGTCTTGGACCCTGGAAGGAGATAGAAATCTGATTTCTTAATTCATGAAGAGAATATTCTTTGATATCGTGGTCAGAGATCAAAATCTGGCCTTCGTTGATGTCATAGAATCTTTCCATCAGGTAAATCAGAGTGGATTTACTTGAACCGGTCTCACCCAATATACCGACAAAATGACCGTTAGGGATTTTGAAACTGATGTCTTTTAAAACATACTCGGTAGCATTCTCATTATATTTGAAGGACACATCGTTGAATTCCACAGAACCGTTTTCGACTTCCAATGTGGAATCCTTGTTGTCTTTGATTTCGTTTTCACATTCAAAGACTTCTTTAACACGAGCAAGAGAAGCACTAGATCTGGTAAACATCATGAAGACGTTGGATAACATGATTAAGGAAGCAAGTGTCTGGTTAGTATAAGATAAGAAAGCAGCGATATGGTTTGCCATGTTGTAATCATCATATCTTAAAGCGTGGCGACCACCGATAAGTAAGATACCGACGATGCAGACATAAGTCATCATGTTCATGATACCCATGTTGGTGGCAAGTAAGGCTAAGGCTTTCTGACCGATGGATTTGACTTCGCTGTTGACCGTATTGAACTTTTCAATCTCATAGTCTTTTTTGGCATTGGCACGAATTAGTTTCATGGCAGTCAAGGATTCATTCGTGGTTCTGTTGATGCGGTCAAGAGAGGCTTGTAATTTATAGAATTGAGGTCTGGTAAGAATGATGATTATAGCAAGTAAGATAGCCAAAGTAGGAACAGCGATAGCAAAGACGATGGATAACTGAGCGGAGATGATAAAGGCAAAGGTGATAGCAAAGACCAACTGGAATGGTGCTCTTAAAATAGGACGAAGGACAGAACAGAAAGTATCTGAGATGATTTGCACATCATTTGTCATTCTGGTCATCAAGGAATTGAGACGGAAATGGTCTAAGTTCTTGAAGGAGAAATTTTGAATCTTCTGATATTCCTGTTTTCTTAATTCAAAACCCATACCTCTTCCGGCTTTGGCCGTGAATTTGGCACTGGCTAAGCCTAAAAGGAAAGCAGCGACGGCAAAGCCGATCATGATGCCGCCTATCATAAAGACAAATCCAGCATCATAAGTGTATGTGCCATCTTCATGATGGCTCATACCCTTCGTCAAAAGAATATCCATCAAGAAAGGTAAGGAGATCTCCAAGGCATTTTCTACCACGATGCAGATACAGGCGATAAAGAATTTTACCTTATATGGTTTGATATAAGGCCATAAAGAAAAGCGATTTTGTTTCATAGCAGGATACTATCATACTCCTAATTGAAAGTATTGTCATGGATTTGACCTGATAGAGAATATGTAAATGGTTTCTATCTTGGATTATAGACACAAGTATAATATTTTGCCAGTGTTAAGTAACACTAATTGCTCAATCTATATTATAATGTTAGCAATTGGAGGAAACTTTTGTATGAAAGATGAAGATTTCAAGAGATTAGCAGGTACGAAGACAGAAGCCAATCTTAAGGCTGCCTTTGCTGGCGAATCCCAGGCTCACACCAAATATGAATATTATGCCAAGGTTGCCAAGAAGGCTGGCAGAGATGACTTCTATGAGATTTTCATGGAAACATCCAAAAATGAAAATGAACACGCCGAACTTTGGTTCAAGTATCTTCACGGTGGTGAAGTTCCAGCTACTGATGTCAATTTAGAAGATGCGGCTTCTGGTGAAAACTATGAGACCAATATCATGTATCCAGAATTTGCCAAAATCGCCAGAGAAGAAGGCTTCCCTGAAATTGCTGCCAAGATGGAAATGGTCGGTAAGATTGAAGCCAGACACGAAGCTCGTTACAAAGCTTTGTTAAAGCAGTTCAAAGGCGAAGAAGTTGTCATCAAGGAAGGTGTCCTGGTCGTTTGGAAATGCGCTATCTGCGGTCATATCCATATCGGTCCAAAACCACTTCCTGTCTGTCCAGTCTGCGGTCATAAGAACAGTTTCGTTGCTGAAGTTGTCACTTACGACTGGGAAGCTAAGTAAGAATTTCTATCCTCTGCTTCGGCAGAGGATTTTTCAGTTTTGGAAAAAACTCTGGATTGATCAGAGAAATCGGCTGTAGGCTAAACTTGCATACAAGAGAGTCTGAAAAGTATTAACTTTGAAAATGATTAAGCGCTTTCTGAAAACATAACAATTGCGATAGTTATGGGCTTTTTTAGTGTTTTTTGAAAATATTTTCATAATTTGTTTCATTACAAACAAAAATGATTTATAATTGTATTTGGTTAAGTAAGACTAAGTATTTTAATACTTAGCAAGGAGAAAAATATGGAAGACAACAAGAAAATGTACAAGGACCGTGTGACCATTTATGAAGTTGCCAAAGTCGCCGGTGTCTCTTTAGCTACCGTCAGCCGTGTTATCAATAATCACCCCAACGTCACTGAGAAGACCAGAAAGGCTGTCAATGACGCCATTCAGAGATTAGGCTACAAGCCATCTGCTTTAGCCCAGGGTTTAGCCAACTCCAGATCTACCAACATCGGTATCATGATCCCATCCACTGGTTACTCTTATGTTTCTAACATGCTCGATGGTATGATCGATATCGCCAAGATCTATGGCTATATCACTTCTATCTTCGTCACCAAGAGAACCAAGGAAGATGCCGCTCAGATGATTGAATCCTTGATCAAGTCTCATGTCGATGGTGCGGTTATCTATGATGATGAACTCGGTACTGACGAAATCCGTTCTATTCAGAACTATCATATTCCACTCATTGTTGTCGGCCACGATATGGAAGGTGAAGCTTTAGGCTCCATCATCATCGAATACAAAGATCCAGTCATGGATGTCGTCAAGGAACACCTTATGCAGGGTAATGATGATGTCTATCTTCTCGACATTGTCAACCAGGGTAAGATGCTTGATGAAATCCGCGATGGTCTTCTCGACTATGGCGCAAGTAACGGCAAGCATATCCAGACTCTCCAGTTCAACGATTCCTATGGTATCGTCTATGCTGGCATGAAGGAATTCTTCAAGACTCATAGAACTGGTTACTTCGTCGCTCCAAGAGATTCCTTGGCTGCTGCTATTGTCAATGCTGCTCAGGAATCCGGCCTCAGAATCCCTGAAGATGTTCAGGTCTTAGCTGAAATCGGTTCTAAGTATTCCTACATCGTTCGTCCACAGGTTTCTTCCTTCTCCATCGATATGTTCAAGGTTGGTTCCATCGCTGTTCGTATGTTGACCAAACTCTTGAATGAACCAGAAGGTGTCAAACAGAAGACCTTCAAGATTCGTGCTACTTTCAACAAGCGTGAAACTACTAAGTAGTTCTTCTGTAGGAGAGCGAAAATGGATCCCATTGGTATCGTTCTGATCAGTGTCATTGGGGCTCTCATTGTTGTTTGTCTGGTTTTCTTGGGAATTTTCATGCATAAGAGAAAATTCAAAATCAATTCTCTTAACCTGAGAAAAACATATGATGACTATCATACCCAGTTGACGACTGATTGTGCCAATATGGTCAGCCGTTTAAAGGTTCTTGGTAGAAGCAACGAATACTTCTACACGATGTATTGTGAACGTCAAAAACAGTATGATGACATTCTCAACAGACGTGATCATGAAGTATGCAGCAGTCTTGATGCCTTAGATCAATTAGTTGCCGAAAAGAAATACAAAGATTACAAAGAAGTGGAAGCGGAGTGTCAACAGGTTGTCTCGGATTACAAGGTTGCTGTCTGCAACTTCAATTCTGACCTCACTTCTATTCTTCAGGATGATAATGATGTGCATTCTAATGCCGTCACTGTGAAAGCCAAGTATCGTCAGATTCATCAGTTCTATGATGAACACGTCACTGAGTTAAAACCATTAGAGTCTTCTTTCGAGAGAATTTTCTCTAGTGCAGAAGCTCAGTTTGATCAGTTTGATAAAGATTCCAATGAAGCGGACTTTGTCAAAGCCAAGGATATCTTGGAAAACCTCAATAAGTTATTCACGGCAGTCTTAGAGGTCTTGAAAGATCTTCCTATGTTGGAAGTCTCCGTCTCTGCTGTCTTGCCACAGAAACTCGACCTTGTCTTAGAGGAATACAACAAGATGCTTGATGAAGGTTTTGTTGTTGCCCAGATGGCGATCGGTCAGATTGTCAGTGATATGCGAGAAGAAGTCGAAGCTTTGCAGAAGAAACTGCTCGTCCTTGATATTCGTAACGTCAAGGAAAGCATCGATTCCTTGCAAAGCAGAATCACCGATATCCTTGCTAGTTTTGCAGAAGAACGCAAAGCCAAGGATACCTACTATGCCAAACAGAATACACTTGTTGATTCTTCCTTTGCTATTGAAAAACGCTATGCTCGTTTGATCAATCAGCTTCCCGCCTATCAGGAAGCCTTTGCCTTAGACATGAAGTACGTCACTCAGATCAAGATGCTTCGTTCCGATATTGAATCGATCGGTATCTTAAAAAGAGAACTTGATTCCTACTTGGATACTTCAGCTCGTCAGCCTTATGTCATCATCACCAAGAAGATGACCGACATGGATAACGAGATGAGCAAAGCCTTGCAGGTCATGGATGGCTATGATGCTTATCTTGCTTCCTTGAAGGAAGATTCCAGTATGGTCTTCAATGGCTTGAGACATGCTTATGTCGAACTAAAGAAGGCTCAGGGTGTGGTTTCGGAAATCGATGTTCCTGCCTATACCAATTCTTTGAAAGATGAATTCACCAAGAATTACATGACCATCAGAGAAATCAATGCCATTGTCATCACCAAACCAATTGATGTTCCTTTGGCTGTCAGTAAGTTCAAGTCCTTCAAATCTCTGCTTGATGGTTTCCTTGATGGTATCAAGAATACCAAGATAGAAGCGGATAAAGCAGAGACTAGCATTGTCTATGCCAATGCTTATCGTGAAGACTTTATCGATTCAAGAACTCTTCTTGCTCAGGCTGAGCAGGCGTTCTATGAAGCCGATTTCTCCAGAGCGAGTTCCATCGCTTTGGATATTGTGAAGACGTTTGACGCCCAAAGCGTCAACTAAGCGCTTAAAATTAGTACCGGGTTGGTGTAATCCAACCCGGTTTTGTTATATAATGGAGCGCGTTATTAAATTATTTATATCAATAACATAGATTCAGGAAGTATCATGATGAAAGATTTCATTTATTTTGACTGTGCCGCAACCACCATGCCTTATCAAGAGGTATTAGAGACTTATAGCAAGATTTCTACCCAGTATTTTGCCAATGCCTCAAGTAATCATGGTCTTGGTTTTCTCTCCTCTAGCGTGCTTGAAAAAGCCAGAGCTCAGATTGCTAAATACCTTCATGCAAATAGCGATGACATCTATTTCACCTCAGGTGCGACTGAAGGCAATAATTTAGCCATCAAAGGTGTGGCTTATCATAATCGTGGCTGGGCAAAAAGAATCATCACCAGCAAGGCCGAACATCCTTCGGTCACCAATGTCTTTGAGGAACTGGAGAAAGAAGGCTTTGATGTCATCTATATCGATTATGATACAGAGGGTAAGTTGAATTTGGAGCAGTTGAAAAACGCCTTGAATGAACATACCTCGCTTGTCTCTATCATGGCGGTAAATAATGAAGTCGGTTATATCTTCCCGATGCATGAGATTTATCAAATCGTCAAGAAGAACTCCAAAGCCGTGCTTCATGTTGATGCCACCCAGGCAATCGGCAAAGAAGATTTATCTTATTCCGACTATGATATGATGACCTTCTCTGGTCATAAGATCGGCGGATTAAAAGGTTCAGGTGTCTTTGTCAAAAAGAAGAATGTAGAACTCGACGCTCAGATTCTTGGTGGTTCCCAGGAA
>OMRU01000024.1:0-3186 GCA_900313465.1 uncultured Clostridia bacterium | reverse complement strand
CTGCTGTCAACCTTGATTGTTCCTTGGCTACTGCCTTACGTATGACTTTAGAAAGTCAAAAGGAAAGAAAAGCCAACGCGAAAGTCATCAATGACTACTTGAGAAGTGAATTAAGTAAGATTGAGGAAATCGTCATCACTTCTCCTGTTGATGCCACTCCGTTTATCTTAGCGTTTGCGTTAAAGGAACATAAGGGAAGCGTTATTGCTGAAGCCTTATCCAATGAAGGAATCTATGTTTCAACCAAATCTGCTTGTTCCTCAAGAGAAGCTGGTTATTCCTCCGTGTTGAAGAATGCCGGATATGATGAAAATATTGCTTCAAATGGCATTCGTCTATCTTTCTCTGGTAAAGAGAATCTGGATCAGGCAAAACAATTTGTTGAGACCTTAAAAAGATTATTTGATGAAATTAAAGTGAGACAATAATTATGAATACTGATATGATCATTGTTTTCTTTGGCGAACTTGGTACCAAAGGAAAAAACATTATGGACTTTATCCGTCTATTAGGAAAGAACACCAAGTATGCCCTTCGCGATTTTAAATCCTTGGAATTTGAAATCAAGAAAGATCACATCTATATCCATTTAAACGACGAAGACTTTGAAGAAGTCAGCAAGAAGTTAAAGAAGGTTGCCGGCATCGGTTCTTTTGCCCTTGCCAAAGCGGTGAATAAGGATATGGAATCCATCTCCATGGAGGCTTCTGAATTATATAAGAAGTCTAATAAGCATACCTTCAAGGTCAACACCAAGAGAGCGGATAAGGAATTCCCCATCCATTCTGATGAAGTCTCCAGAAAAGTCGGTGGCTATATCTTAAAGCATAATCCACAAGCTAAGGTTGATGTTCATCATCCTGAGATTTCCGTGGAAGTCTATATTCGTCCAGAAGCTGCTTATGTCTACGGTATCAAGATCAAGGGTCTTGGCGGTTATCCTTTAGGTATCGCGGGAAAATCTTTATGTCTTCTTTCCGGCGGTATCGATTCTCCTGTTGCCGCCTATCTGATGATGAAGAGAGGCGTCAAATTGGAGTGCATCCATTTTGCTGCTCCACCTTATACTTCTCAGGCTGTCATCGATAAGATTCATGATCTTCTTCACGTCTTAAATGATTATCAGCCAGATATCAAGCTATACATTGTTCCGTTCACCAATCTGGAACGTAAAATCTATGAAGTTGCTGGTCCAAGCTATTGTGTTACCATCATGAGAAGAATGATGCTTCGCATCGCTGATGGTGTGGCCTGGAAACATAATGATTTAGTTCTCTCTGGTGGTGAATCCATCGGCCAGGTTGCTTCTCAGACTTTATATTCCATGCAGGTCATTGAGGAAGTCGGTCAGCATCCATTTATCAGACCTCTTGCTACCTATGACAAGATGGACATCATCGATATCGCCAAGGATATCGGCACTTATGATATCTCCATTCGTCCTTATGAGGATTGCTGTACAATCTTCACCTTAAAAGATCCTGTCACTCATCCAAATCTCGACAAGGTTCATGAGATTGAAGACTCTTTTGACTGGAAGATCATGGTTCATGACTGTATCCACAATTGTCAGGTGGAACACATCTCTGTTTCTCAAGAAGAAGAGTTCTAATATAGCCAGGAGCGTTGCTCCTGGTTTTTCGTTACAACAAAAAACGACTCCCGAAGGAGCCGTTAATAAGTTTTAAGAAAGGGAATTACTTAGCTTCCTTAGCGATAGCTTCCTTGGAAGTATCGACTAAAGCCTTGAATTCTTCTGGGTTGGTACCAGCTAATTCAGATAACATCTTTCTGTTGAGCTGGATGTCGGCTAACTTAAGGCCATACATGAACTGGGAATAGGAGATGTCATTGAGCTTGCAGGCGGCAGAGATACGTCTGATCCAGAGCTTTCTGAAATCCTGTTTTCTTTCCTTACGACCATTGAAGGCATTAGCTTCAGCCTTCATGACGGCTTCTTTAGCAGTCTTGTAAAGCTTATGTCTAGAACCGAAATAACCTTCAGCTCTGGCTAAAATCTTTTTACGCTTGTCGTGTCTGACAGTACCACGTTTAACTCTCATTGTGTCTTACCTCTCTTTACTTGCTGACTAAAGCAGTCATCTTCTTACCCATGACTGGATTTAAGTATCTAGCTTTTCTATTGTGACGGATCATCTTGTGGGTCTTGTTGTGGGATAAGTGGGAAGTGTTCTGGTTCCACTTTTTGACCTTGCCGCTAGCAGTGAACTTGAATCTCTTAACGGCACCACGTTTACTCTTCATTTTTGGCATAGTAATTGCCCTCCTCTATTACTTTTTCTTCGGACTTAACACGACATAGTAGTCACGGCCCATCATCTCAGGTTCTTTTTCATGGATGGCGTTATCCGCAACCATGGTCAAGAACTTATTCAAGGTCTCCTGAACAATATCCATACGGCTTCTCATACGACCCTTGACGAAGACGGAAGCTTTGACCTTGTTGCCTTCCGTTAAGAAACGAATGGCAGCCTTGGCTTTGGTTTCCAAGTCGTGAGTGTCCGTAGTTGCAGTGAAGCGAACTTCTTTCACGACAGTCTTCTTCTGATTCTTCTTGGCTTCTTTGGCCTTCTTGTCTTTCTCGAATTTGTATTTGCCATAATCGATGATACGGCAGACGGGTGGCTTAGCATTAGGTGAAACGCAAAGAAGGTCCATACCGGCTTCGATGGATTTCTGCTGAGCAACTTTCATCGGGACGACACCGAAAGCTTCACCTTCAGGACCAATTAAGAGAACTTCCTTGAAATGAATTCTTTCATTGACAAGATCAGTGTTCTGATTCTTGTTTGGACGTGGACGATTGTTGTTGTTGTTTCCTTGATAATTGTTTATAAGCTGATTCCTCCTATGGAATGTTTAAAAAAATCGGGTCTCCCAGTAAAGAGAGACCCGTTTAAATACCATTGAATAGCTGCACAACATAAACCTTATACAAAATAAAGTTTTTATTGCGATGCAAGCTCAGGCATTTGACCTACCAGAACATAATCCAGTCAGGTGTGAACAAAGTTCTCTTTCCTAGTCGCGATTTTTCGCGTGAATAATTATAAATGATGGTACTAGATAAGTCAACATTTAAATGATGTTTTAAGCAGGTAGTGCTAAAAGGGAATTGGTGGTATCAAAACTGAAGGTCTGACGAAGCGAATAACTACCCTTTTT
>OMRU01000096.1 GCA_900313465.1 uncultured Clostridia bacterium | reverse complement strand
CTGATCGCCAAAAAGCTCGGCGACGAGCTTCTCTCCGGCAGCTTTATCGCTTCGGGCAACTGTAAATGTCGCGTCAACCGCGTCGGCGCCGACAGCTACGCCGCCAAGATCAACAACGAAGCGAAGTATATCAAGAAAAACGATTCTCAGATCCTCAAAGCGTTCAAGACCATCATCAATATCTGCTCTATCATCATCTATTTTGCTTCTGATCCGCTTCTTGGTATCTTTATCACGAAGTCCCCTGGTGTAAATACCACTAGTGCCATATTAGCAGGAAGACTAAGACTATATATCATCATCTTCTTATACTTCCTTGATGCCATCATGGATGTCTCTTCGTTCTATCTTAGAGGTATAGGTCATTCTACTAGTCCAAGTGTGGTTACCATTCTATGTTGTGTCGGTATCAGATTATTCTTCATCTATGTCTTATTCCCGATTGAATTCTTCCATAACCTTTCCTGGTTATTATTTGTCTATCCGATCTCTTGGCTTGTTGCTTCTTGTATCTTGATTCCTATGGTCATCATCATTGCCAATAAAGAAATTCAGAAGTTGAAGGAAAAAGAAGAGAAGCTGATGTCATCCATTTCGTGAATTTGACTTTTCAGGAATTTTGAGTATACTCTATTTGAACAAAAAAAGTTGATGCTAGGCGTTGAAATCGAGCTAATGGCTAAAGTTCTCTGTCGAGGCATCAGATTATCTAGATTCTAGATAAGCACAGGTTATCAATGGGGAGAAATCTTCTTGGTAACCTTTTTTCATGCCAATTAAAATCCCCCTCAACGAGGGGGAAGTCTATTCAACACTCTTTAGAGACTCAATCATCTTGACTCTTCTGATACGATAAGAAAGAAGCAGGTTGATGACACAGTCAAGAACATAAGTCAACAAGAAGGCATAGATGAATGTCGATGGATAGATGATATAAAGATAGTGGACCAAAGCGACAATATTTGTCTCCATGACCGCTAGCATAAACGGATAACCTAAGGCCATACCGATAGCCACACCAGCAAAAGTCAAAGTCAGACTTTCGATCAGAAGAGAGGACATCGTCTCTCTTAAGGTAAAGCCAAGCACCTTCAAGGTAGCAATATCTCTGTTCTTCTGCTTGAAGTTCATCAAGGTAAGGTTATATAGAACAACAATACCAAGAAGGATAGCAAAGATCTTAATCGCGTTGGTCATGACAAGAATACCCGACATGACATCCTGAATATTGGCTTTCCAGTCTTCCTGGGTGGAAGCAGAAGCAACATAAGTAAGACTTTCAAGCTCTGTTTTGATCTTCTTGATGTCATATCCATCTTTGACCTTGATGGCAGCGCTAAGATAACCAGGAGATCCGATATGAGATAACACCGGATTACCTTCATGAATGACAATACCATTGTAGAAGAAAGCTTCATACACAACTCCGACTTTACAAGACAGTTTCTTGGAGTTGAAGGTGAAGTTGATCATATCACCTTCTTTCGCACCGGTCTGTTTGGCGACTTTTTGGGAGATTGCCACTTCATCAATGGCGACAGAGACATCAAGATAATTGTTGTAGTCAGGTATCAGATAGAAATGAGATTCCATCTGAGGACCATCCGTGATATATAAGGTGGTGGAAGTGGTGATGGTAAAATCACACCTTGGTACATCGATTCCCTCAATCTTGGAAAAGTCTTCAATCAGATATTCTCTTTCCTTGGTGTTATTAAACGTCAAGGAAATATCATCATCATGGAAGGCTTTCATATCGTGATCGATACCATAAGTGATGGTATTTTCAATACCAAAGCCACAGACAAGAAGGGCCGTACATCCTAAAATACCGATGACTGTCATCAAGGACTTATTGAAATTCATGCGAATATTTCTCATGGCCATCTTCAAGTCAAAGTAGGAAACTTTCGCTTTTTCCTTCTTGATTGGTGTTCTTGTCTTAAGATGAGAGACAGGAGGTCTCATGGATTCGCTAGGTTTAAGCGAGGTTTCTCTTCGACAGACAAAGTAGGTGACAAAAGAGGCACATAAAGCAAAGACGATCGCCGCAAGAAAACCATTGAGAATCGGGAATTGATAATTGGCCTGAGGTAAAGAATATAGAATCAGATATTTCTGTCCTAAAATCCCTGGAACAATCAAAGGACCAATAATTTCACCAATCATCGTTCCCGTAAAGACAAGGACAACCGTCAGCATGATGTAGTTAAAGATGATCTGCCATTTAGAGACACCGATTGCCTTTAAGGTACCAATCTGGGTCCTGTCTTTCAAGACCAATTGAGAAATCGTCGTCAGAATGACTAAAATCGCTACTAAGAAGAAGACAAGAGGGAAGACAAAGGTAAACTGTCTGGCTTGTCTTACATCATCATTTAACGCCGTATAAAATGGCATGTTCTCTCTCTTGGTGATGAGATAGAGATTGTTGTTGCTCTTGGATTCAAAATATTCAGTGATCTGTTTCTTTAACGCGTCGATATCTCTACCGGGATTGGTCTTGATGACAAACTGGTTAGGATTGGTGTAATAAGGGGCATTAAGATCGTTAAACCCTAGATAGAAGGAGATGACGCTCATCAGCATCTCAGTTTGTTCTTTTTCAAAGTTTTCCTCAACGACATCCAAAAGAGCCTTCTTAAACATCTTATCAGACATCACGACTACTGAGCCGTTATACGCGGCTCTGGTGATGTTTTCAGGATGATTCATAAATCCGGTGACTCGACCTTTAAAGGTGACCTTATCTGCACGGAAGATATTGCTCTTGTCAATGGTCTTGACATCGGCCGTGAAGTTTATCTCACCTATTCCTGATGCACTCACATCGGTCCAATCAGCAAGTGTTGCCACAATATTAACCCTCTGTTTGCTGAGTGTTACGGTAAGCTTGTAGTTGTAACCGCTCTTGCTCTTGCC
The DNA here is from genome assembly GCA_900313465.1 of uncultured Clostridia bacterium. Lineage (GTDB taxonomy): Bacteria > Bacillota_I > Bacilli_A > RFN20 > CAG-288 > Enterosoma. Next base: position 1,471 of record OMRU01000096.1, on the reverse strand, counting down.
GTCATCATCTATGCCGGCAGCCCAACCGGTAATCATATCGTCACTAAGCACCACGCGGTAGTCATTACCCTCCACATCCTTTACGGTTGCCAGGAGATTTCCGCTGGCCAGCGCCACCTTGGGCACCGACACAGCCTCATAGGCACGGCTGGGATTTCCGGCAGATACAGATGGCTCACCGGCATACATCTTGACCGTTGTAGTACCATTGACATCGACTGTTGCATCCGGAGCTTTGAATATTCCGTTAACGTTCATTCCGCTCAGTGTAACCGATGTGTTATCCAGCGCACCGGCACTGAATCCCTCATCAGCCACCAGTACTATGGTGAACTTGCTCATGGCATGGGTAAAGGGCACGGCAAGTGTACCGTGGTCATCCCTGGCATGATTATACTCAACCATCGTCTGGCTGGCGGACCACAGCAGGTCACACTTTTTCATGACACCCTTAGCGCTCTGGTCCGCCTGGGTATTCCATCCCAGCACGCCTGTACCTTCTGCTAATGGCATATCAGGGGAACCGCCGTTGTAGCAGTAACCGTAAAATGTGTGGAGCCCGTGACCAGCGGTACGCAGGTCTGTCCCTTCATTTGCAGAGTTGCTGAAATCATCCCAATAGATAGGCTCCGTAGTCACTCCGTCAATTAGAGTGACCAGTTTTGCATTTATATTGGCATATTCCGAGCTGTTGGAATCAACGTGACGTACGTAACACAACAGTTTGTCGGTTGCCTCAAACTGACTGCCCGTAGCCTTGGTAACAGGAACGTTGCCTGACAATGAGGGTTCCAGCCTTAACGGCAGACTGCCAAGCTCCGGTTCCAAGCCGTTGCCGTCATTTGAGCAGCCCGCCATGATCATGGCAGAAAGAGTAAGTATTATATACTTCCTGAATGTCATCTTATCAATTTATTTATCAGAACCATACATCCTCACTTGCCTCAACCGTCTTCCAGTCTGTAAGTGATGCGGTGGCCTTAATCTCTGTCTTGGTAATCTTAAGATTATACACATAATGTACTCCTGACTCCCATGCATCAACCGGGGCCGATACGGACGCCCCCGATGCCTTCACCTTTATTGGAGCGACATCGGCATAATAGACATCGTAGTCAGTCATTATTCCATTAAACACGGTTATCTTGAAGCGAACCTTGTTGCTGCTGTCCGTATTGACCAGAGTCTGCGGCACTATGATGTCATCATAATGTACCTTGCTGCCGCTGACACCGTGCAGTGCATAAGTCTGGGCATCCGTTGTCACTTGTGCCGAACGGTCACTGAGCAACACGTCACCATCAGTACCAACGTTAACCAGCTCCACCATGCAGTAGGTAAGGTCCACATAATCCTTTGCACCCTTATCACTTGATGACAGGTTCACCTCCACACGGCTCATCATATACCTGAAATTCAGGTTTATAGCCGATGTACGGGCGCAGATACCTGCAGTGCGCATATCCACATG
>OMRU01000188.1 GCA_900313465.1 uncultured Clostridia bacterium | reverse complement strand
GTCTTCTCCAATGATGGTAGAGGTTATGTCTTAAAGAGACTTCTTCGTAGAGCTAGCCGTTATGCTCAGACCATCGGTCTTGAATCTGGTGCTCTTGCTGCCCTTGTTCCGGTTGTCACCAAGAATATGGAACACTTCTATCCATATCTTTCCGGCCATGAAGAAAGAACTATGAAGATGATTCTTTCTGAAGAAAACAAGTTTGCTAACACCCTTAAGACGGGTGAAAAATTCCTTTCCCAGTATTTAGCCAAAGATGGCGATACCTTATCTGCCGAAGACGCTTTCCGTCTTTCTGACACTTATGGTTTCCCATTTGAACTCACCAAGGAAATCGCTGCCGATGCTGGTAAGAAAGTCGATGAGGAAGGCTATGAGAAACTCTTAGCCGAGGCTAAGGAACTTGCTCGTAAGTCCAGAGGCGATAGAGAATCCTTTGGTTCTCAGTCCAAGGACTTGATTGCTTTTACCACTGAGAGTGAATTCACTTATTGCGAAAATGAAGATGTCACCTCTAAGGTTACCGGCTTATTTGTCGATGGTGTCAGAGTTGATTCCATCTCCGAAGAAGGCGATGTCGCCTTTGCTAAGACTGACTTCTATGCTTTAAGCGGTGGTCAGGTCTCCGATATCGGTTTTATCAAGAACGATACCTGCGAAGCGGAAGTCACCGATGTCTCTTCTGCTAACCATGGTCAGCATCTCTTACATGTCAAAGTCCTCTATGGCGAAATCAAGGAAGGCGATACCTTTGTTGAATTAGTCAACTGGGAAAGAAGAAACAAGATCAGAAAGAATCATTCTGCTACCCACTTGCTCCAGAAAGCCTTACAGGAACTTGTCTCTGGTGAGATTCATCAGGAAGGTGCCTACTATGATGATGAATTATTGAGATTTGATATCAACGCAGATTCCAAACTCAGCGAAGATCAGCTCAACGCTGTCGAAAGAAGAGTCAACGAAAAAATCTTCGAGGCTTTGCCAGTCAAGACTGAAGTCTTAACCAAGGAAGAAGCCTTAAAGAAGAATGCTATGCATCTCTTCTCTGAAAAATATGGCGATAAGGTCAGAGTTGTCTCCATGGGCGATTATTCCATCGAATTCTGCGGTGGTACCCACGTTGAAAACACTTCTGAAATCAATGCCTTTGCCATCGTCAGCGAAGAATCTGTCGCTGCTGGTATCAGAAGAATCACTGCCTACACCGGTTTGAAGGCTTATGAATTCTTCAAGGAAAAACAGTCTATGATCAACGAAGCTGCTAAGCTTCTCAAGATCAATTCTGATAAGGGTGTCAGAGCCAAGATCATGTCCAACAACGATATGATCAGCGAGTTGAACAACACCATCAAGACGCTTCGTGAGGAAAACACCAATGCCATGATGGCTCAGATGGAATCCAAGATGGTGGAAATCAATGGCAACCTTCTTTTAGTCGCTAAGGTTAATTCTCTTACTCATGAACAGGAAGACTCTCTTGCTCATAAGTTGATCGATAAGCATGCTAACTTAGCTCTCTTCTTAGTGGTCGATAATGGTGCTAAGAAGGATTTGGTCGCTGCTAGAGGTAATGCCTTAGCTTCTCTTAAGGCTGGCAACATTATGAAGGATGCTTCTAAGATGCTTAACGGTCGTGGTGGTGGTAGACCAGATGTCGCTTTTGGTGGCAGTGAATCTGCTGCTGACTTAAGTGGAGTCAAATCCTATATGGAAGGACTTTTGAAGTAGTGAAGAAGAATCTTCTCTGCCTCGACTTAGGTAAAGCAAGTCTTGGCGTTGCCCTTTCTAGATCGGGTATGCTTGTCACTCCCATTGAGAACCTTCGTTTCCACGCCATGCAATTTGATGAGCCAATCAGTTATCTTCACGAATTGCTCAAGAGAGAAAAAGTTGAAACCTTTGTCTTAGGCTTGCCTCTCTTTCCTTCGGGAGATGATTGTGAGATGACTCATATCGTTCGCGATTTTGCCAAACGCTTACAAACTGAGTTTCCTAATATCGAGATCGTCTATCAGGATGAAAGATATTCCACCATGGATGCCAGTGCAAATCTCCATGAAAAAGGTCAGAACGCCAAGCGCCAACATAAGACTATTGATCGCACAGCAGCTTGCGTCATCTTAGAACGATATCTAAGGTCTATCAACCAGATTGGCATGTTTGGCTTTTAGCCTTAACTAAGGCGTTTTTAAGAAAAATTAATCTTTGGGAAGGCGGTTTACAAAACCGCCTTTTTGTTAAGACAAGTTGAAGCGAATTTTGTTTATTTGCGAACGAATATTGCAATTTACGATTTAAATTTTGCAAGTTATGTCAAAATTCAAAAAATGAATGAAAATGAATACAAAACAACATATAATATATATTGTTGTTAGCCCTTACATGTGTTTCGTGAGTAAGCACATGGAAAAGGAGACGTTTGTTCAGTTTCCTAAGCGATTAGAAAACGGCGAGTTCTTAATTAAATGGAAAAGAGTGGTTCCATTTTAATCTTAGGAATCTCAACAAACGAGTTAAGGCTCCTAGCAACTAGTACTTGTGAATGGAGGTAAATTATGGCAGAAACACAAGCTAAAAAGAAGTCTGTTTTCGAGACGCCACTTCTGTCTACAAAGATCAAGACAAATAGCGTCAAAATGTTTCCAGAAGCTTTCTTAGGCTATTTGGCTGGCCCAATGTTTGCTATGATTGGCAATGGTGTCATCAACGCATTCTTGATCCAGTATTGGGATAAGGTTCTT
>OMRU01000062.1 GCA_900313465.1 uncultured Clostridia bacterium | reverse complement strand
TCCTCACCGATGGTACCATCACCACGGGTGGAAGCCACCTGTAAGTCACCACCTTCATATTCCAAAGAACAGGATAAGCCGTCGATTTTGACTTCACACATATATTCGACTTCTTCTAATCCCGTCAATTTGCGAATGGTCTTATCAAAATCATAGAGTTCTTCTTCGTTGAAGACATCGGCGATGGAGAGCATGTATTTGCGGTGGGTGACTTTCTTAAAGCCGTCAGCAATACCACCGCCGACTCGAGAAGTCGGGGAGAGTCTGTCCTTCAAGTCTGGGCGCTTGAATTCGAGTCTCTGCAATTCTTCCATCAACTGATCGAATTCCGCATCCGAAACCGAGGATTGATTCAGGACGTAGTATTCGTAATTATAACGGTTGAGTAACTTGGTCAGTTCCTCAACTCTTTCTTTTTCTTTATCGATGACGTCCATGACTATTCCTCCTCTGGGTTCATCTTGCGGAAGGCCTTAAAGCCGATCATCAGCTTCTTGGTACCAAATTCTTCCTTGAACTTAACAGTAATCTTGTTTCCTTCAACAGCGATGACTTCCCCCTTACCAAAGGAAGTGTGAATGATTCTATCGCCAATAGCATAGTTAGTATCAGTACTGGAGGCATTTGGTTTCATGCTTCCGGCCTGTAAGATACCCTTGCTATTACCAGAAAGAGAAGAAAACATTCCCGCGCTGGGGCGATGACTTCCTGTATAAGCCTGATAATTTGTTGCCGATGGAGAAGAAGGACGATTTAAGATATTCAGTTCGCGAAGGAAGCGACTTGGAGTATAGAGCATGCCGTTGCGGAAGTTTTTTCCACCGAAACTGGATAGATAAAGTTTCTTCTGGGCTCTGGTGACACAGACATAGAGAAGTCTTCTTTCTTCCTCAATGGCGGATTGACGCATATCCTGAATGGCGTGCATGGTAGGAAAGACAGCGTCGTTTAATCCGGTGACAAAGACATAGGGGAATTCAAGGCCTTTGGAGACATGTCCCGTCATCAGGGCAACTTTTGGTGTATCCTTCATGGTGTCCTGATCGGATTGTAAGGCAACATCAATAAGGAAGTCTTCTAATGTCGGTGTTCTTTGTGTTCCATCGTCATCTAAGATATCGGTATCAAAATAAGCAGTGATGGAACGCAATAATTCGTTGACGTTATCTACCTTCGAGACACTAGAGGCAGCAGTATAGGATAACTTTTCTTCCATCTTCTTGTCTTCTTTGCTGAAGTATTCCATGAAGCCAGTGTCTTGGAAGTAATGATTGATAGCAGTGATCAATTCAGACGGTTTAGGATTGGTCTGATAGACGCTCATCATCTCATCATAAGCGGCATAGAAATTCTTTAAGGCAAAAATGGATTTCTTCATCAGATGAAGTTCTTCAGCGTTATAACGGAAGATATTGAATAAAGAGGCTTCCTCTTCTGGTAACAAGGCCTTAAGGGCTAAAGCGTTCTCTATAGCAACATCACCAATCGATTTTCTTGGAGCCTCAAGCGTTCTTCTAAAGGAAAGGTCATCAGGATTGACAATCAATCTGAGATAGGAAAGAGCATCCTTGATTTCCGCTCGTTCATAGAACTTCATGCCGCCATAAACTTCATAAGGAACCTTATAGCGGGTCAGCATCTTTTCCAGTGGGTTAGAAAGATAGTTGGAACGATAGATGATGGCAATCTCATCAAACATGACATTTTCCTTGGCATAAAGATTATGGATGGTGCTTGCAATCTGATACGCTTCATTATCCATATCTGCCGCGGAGAAGTAAGAGACTTTCTCACCTTCGACATTGCTAGCAGCAACTAAGTTCTTCTCCATACGGTCGCGGTTATGCTTAATCAGGTTATTCGCGGCATTAAGAATATTCTGGGTAGAACGATAGTTCTGATCTAAAACGACCGTCTCCAAAGAAGGGAAGTCTTTGATCAAGACATCCTTGATGATTTCATTTTTAGCACCACGCCAGGTGTAGATGGTTTGATCTGGATCGCCGACTACGGTGAGTTTGGTGCTTGGTGCAAGAAGCTGTTTGACTAAGTCATACTGCACTTCGTTGGTATCTTGAAACTCATCCACTAAGAAAATATCGTATTTCTTCTGCCAATGAGCTTTGACTTCAGGATTGGATTTCAAAATCTTTAAAGTAAGCATCAAGAGGTCATCAAAATCTAGTAAGTTCTGACTTCTTAAAAACTGTTGATACTTATCATAGACAGAGATAAGTTCATCATAGGTATAAATCGAATCGATTCTGACTTCTGTGGGTCTGACATCACCGACAAAAAGACCTCTTGTCTTCAGTTCAGAGATCTTACCTGTGACCGCCTTGGTGAAATCCTTAGAGGAACCCTTAGTCATATGAGAAAAGATATCTTTGTAGATCTGACCCTGGTCGGCATCATCCGCAATGTTGAAATTGGTGTTATATCCATCGAGGTAACCAATTTCCTTCTTGAGGAATTTATAGCAAAAACCATGGAACGTAACCATGAGAGGTTTACCTTCCGCATGAAAATCATTTTCCAATAAAAGTTTTTCTACACGGGTCTGCATTTCTTTCGCTGCTTTATTGGTAAAAGTGATGGCCACCATTCTTTTTGGAGCCATACCCTGAGTGATCAGATAAGCGATTTTATAGGTTAGAGTTCTCGTCTTACCTGTGCCGGCACCGGCAATAATTCTTAAATACTGGCTATTTGAACTAGCGGCAGCATATTGACTTTCATTGAGTTGTGATTTGATATCCATGATTCTAATTCTTCCTGGGGTATATTATAGCAAAACTTACCACCCTTCTTATATTAAAAATATAAGAATGTCCCAAAAAAGATACAAGAAAAGCTCGAGATTTCTCCCGAGCATATTTTCTAGATGGCTGCGCTACTTGGATTCGAACCAAGGCATCACGGTTTCAGAGACCGTTGTCTTACCGCTTGACTATAGCGCAATGGCAAGTAAAGAGTATAAAGGACAAGGTTTGATTTGTCAAATATATTTTTGTTTTTCTTCTTTATTTGTCATAGGTTTCTCCGCGCATGATCTTCATACTGCGGTAAACCTGTTCCACTGTCAGTAATAACGCCATATAGTGGGTGAAGGTAAAATCTGATAAGGAGAAAATGACATCCGCTCTCTTTCTTAAAGAATCATCAAGCCCATAAGAAGAACCAAATAGGAAAACGATGTTGCCACTTTTAGAAGTCTTCCCTTGTAAAACTTTGGCAAAGGAGGACGAATCATATTTCTTACCATGAACATCAACAAGGAACAAGACTTCTTCTTCCTTGATCTGCTTTAGCGCTCTTTGCGCTTCGATAGCCAAAGCCTTTTTGATCTGAGCCTCAGAAGCATTATCGCTTAAACTTTCCTCCGTGAGATAACTTAAGGATACCTTAGCGTATTTAGAGGTGCGCTTAAGATATTCGTTTACCCCATCGTTGATATATTTTTCACGGCATTTACCAGGAATCAGAAAACGTATGTTCATGCCTGACCACCTTTTGTCTCATGGCTTTCTGAGGCACATTCTAGTCTCACGTCGGGAAGATAACCAAGTTGAGTCTGCATGACCGTCTCAAAGGTCTGCATGGCTAAAGATGGAGTGTTACATTCATCAGAAAGGTGAGCAAGAATCACCTCTTTGGTATGAGTGCCAATGAAGTTGGATAAGTAATAGGCGCTATCATAATTGCTCAGATGTCCACTGTCAGAGATGATACGACGAATGAGGTAATCAGGACGTTTAGATTCATAAAGCATCTTAGCATCGTGATTGGATTCAAAGATGTAGTAGTTTTTATCCTGAAGATAAGGAAAATCCTTTTCTGGCACAAAACCGGTGTCGGTAAGATAGACCAAAGTCTCTTTTCCATCCTCCACAAGATACCCCATGGTATTAGGGCAATCGTGAGACAAGGGTAGAGCTGTCACTTTAAAGCCAAGAGTGGAAATTGTTTGATATGCTTTGACTAAATGTTCTCCGCTGATCAAGGAAGAAATTTTATTGACCTTTGGTTGAGGAACATATAGTTTTTCAAGCGGGGCATTAAACGCATCGCTGGCATGGTCAGAATGGGTGTGGGTGATAAAAAATCCTTCCACATCATCTATGCAGAAGCCATATTCTGACAAGGCGGCATTGACTCTTTTTTTGGAGATACCAAAATCAAGGACGATAACATGTCCGTCAGAAATGACGATAGTAGAATTACCGGCTGAGCCTGAAGAAATCACATCAAAAAGCATCAGACACCTTCCTCAGCGCGGTCGATATCAGAGACATTAAAGGCACAGTGTTCCTTATCAAAGATGAAAGGAATCTTACCAGTGGAACCATTACGGTTCTTAATCAGAATGACTTCAACTTTGGAAATTGGAGAATTTTCTTCTTCCTGTTGTTCGTTTTCCTGATTTCCCTCTTTATCTTTACCCATACCCTGTTGCTTGGTGTAGTAGTCAGGACGATAGAGCATGAAGATCATATCAGCATCCTGTTCAATAGCACCAGAGTCACGAATATCAGAAATCTGTGGGGTGTGATCTGGACGTTTTTCACTATCACGAGATAACTGCGTCAAAGCGATGACGGGAACTTCCAACTGACGAGCCATCTGTTTGATCTGACGGGAGATATCGGAGACTTCCTGTTGACGAGATTCACTTCCGCCGTGACCAGGAGAGGTGATCAAACCTAAGTAGTCGATGGCAATCAAGCCGATTTCCTGTTTCTTTATTTCGCGAATCTGGTTCTGTAATTTCTTACACTTGGTGGAGATATCCATCATCTTGGAACCAGGGTTATCATCGATGTAGAAAGGAAGAGAGACAAGTTCATCAAAGCCGCGCTGCAACTTTTGAGCCTTGCTGGCGATAGCTCTATTATCATGGGTATCGATCAAGACTTTCTGCTTGGTTGAACCAGGCATATATTCAAGGGAGTTGATTTCATCGCTAGAAAGACCAGAAACAAGGTTGAGCAAACGCATGGCAATAGATTCTGCCGACATTTCCAAAGAGAAGAAGATGACTGGCTTTTGTTTCTTGGCAACCTGATAAAGCAAGTTCAAAGCAAAAGCCGTCTTACCAACGGAAGGACGAGCACCGATGACAATCATATCGCCCTTATGCCAACCCTTGGTGAATTTATCTGCTTCCGCATAACCGGTAGGAACACCAGTGACACCATTGGCTCTGATGCCATTCTTCTTGAAATCTTCCGTCTGTTTGACCAGTTTGGCAACGACGTTCTCACTGACCTGATCGAGGGATTTAGCCTGAGCGACGTTACGGCGTTGGGAGATTTCCAAAATCTCATCGGCACTCTTACCGATGAATTCCGAAATATCCTTAATCGGTTTGTTCCTAGCATCGGAAAGAATGTTATCAATCTTATTCAAGAAATGATTTAACAAGGATTTTTCTCTGAC
>OMRU01000029.1 GCA_900313465.1 uncultured Clostridia bacterium | reverse complement strand
TCCTGGTAATCTTGATGTCAAAGTCACCTATTCCATTTCCAAGGACTTAAATATCCTAACCATCAAATATGAAGCTGTCAGTGATAAAGATACATTGATTTCCTTATCCAACCACATGTATTGGAATTTTGCTGGTGATGAAAACGTCAATGACTATCGCCTGCAGGTCAAAGCTTCCAAGTATGGTATTTTCCGCGATGAGAGCAAACTCATCACGGATAAAGATAGAGTTCCTTTCTATCTTGATTTTACGAATGGTGCCAAACTTGGTGAAAAACTAGATCGTATCGAAGAAGAAATTCCGGATATTGGCAATCTCGATCATGCATTCTTGTTTGATAACATCAATGATGCTGAACCACAGGTCGTTTTAGAAAACGCTCACTACAAAGTGGAATGTTATACCGATTTTGATGCCGTCAATCTTTATGTCGACTCCACTTTGGTTCCCGTTGATTTTGTCAACAATCCCCATCTTTATAAAAATAAGAGAAGAGGTATTGCGATTGAGCCACAGCAATTTGTCCTCGATCACTTTGTTTTGAAGGCTAATGAAGTCTATTCCCATTTCATCACCTATCGTATTACAGAAGAGTAAAAGGAAAATCAAATATGACATTAGAAGAAAATTTAAAGCAGATACCAGATTTGTCCGGTAGACCTGCTGTTGCTTTAGAGACAACTGTTTTGACCCATGGTATGCCATATCCACAAAATGTGGAATGTGCCTTGGCTTGTGAAGAAGCCATTCGTAAAGCGGGTGCGGAACCATATACCATTGGTATCATCAAAGGTCAGATCAAAATCGGTTTGAGCAAAGAAGAGATTGAAGACCTGGGTAAAAACATGCAAGCCATGAAAGTCTCTAGACGTGACTTACCTTATGTCACCGCCAAAGGATTGAATGGTTCTACCACTGTGGCGGCGACGATGATCTTAGCAAAAATGGCACACATCAAGGTGTTTTCTACCGGTGGTATTGGTGGTGTCCATCGCGGCTTTAATGATACGATGGATGTCTCTACTGATTTAGGAGAACTAGCCAAGAGTGATGTCAATGTCATCTGCGCTGGACCAAAAGCAATTTTAGATATTCCTCGAACATTGGAATATTTAGAAACAGCCGGTGTAGAAGTAATCGGGTATAAGACAAAGAAGGTACCTCTCTTCTACACTTCGACTTCCTCTTATGATTTAGATCAGTGGGCAGATTCGATTGAGGATTTAGCTCGTATTCTTCATAATGCAGATGTCTTAGGATTAAAACAGGGCGCTTTGATTTTAAATCCTGTTCCAGAAGAATATTCTCTTGATGCTTCTTGGATGGATGAAAGAATTAAGGAAGCTATCGCTATGATGGAAAAAGATGGCATTACTGGTAAGAGAGTTACACCATATCTTTTAGATAAACTGGTTGGTTTGACCGGGGGTAATTCTCTTAAGACCAATATGGCCTTGATTGAAAACAATGCCAGAGTCGGTGGCTTATTAGCGGCTGAATTAAATAAAATCAGAGACTAAAGTCTATTGGATTCTTGTAAATGAAAAACACGGCTATCTCATCACATGCATGATGTGAAAAGATAGCCGTTTTTAAATTACCTAGGAATTTACTTTTGCACTAGCCTCATTTCTTTTGTATGGGGGTCTAACTAGGGAACTTTTCTTTGTCACTTTTTCAAAAAAATTGTGGATGGGAATCTAGCGACCTCACTTAATTTCCTTCTCCTTTTTTTGAAACCTCATAAATAATTAAACTGCCATAAAATGCAATCTCAATAAAAATTGCTGGCAAGAAAAAAGTATCAAAGTTTTTTCCATAATTAAATGAACCAAAAATTTCAAATAAGAAAATATCAATAATAAAAAAGACCAAAAATAATATAATTGCTTTTTTCATAGAACCTCCAATTCATTAAAATTGATTTAGTTTATATAACTCAACGCTGAAACAATTTTATCTCCATAATCTTGACCAATCAATAATTTTTTGACAAAATTAAGAGACGTGCAAAGTTAATTTGTATAATTATAAACAATTTCGAAAAGTTTATGTCAAAAATAACCACTTTTAAGGAGTTTTATCTTTTCAAATAACGGGTAACCAACAATTGAAGAAGATACCCATAGACAAACAGCACAGGGACGACAATAACAAGAACTAACAAGATATTTGTTTCAAACAAATAGCTTTCCTGGGTGTATGTCGATGTTAAGAAATTCAAGAAGAACAGTGCGATTAATAAAAAGATAGTAACCGCGATATAACCATAGAAATAGGATTTCTTTTTGAAAATAGGATTTTGTTTTTCCCTAGAACAACTTCTTGCGATATTAATGATAAAAAGCAAAAGCAAGAAAACAGTGATGGCAAAGAAGAGTTTGGATTGGAGATTATAGAAAGGAATATAGCCAATGAAGTTTTCAAAAAGACTAATGAGAAAGACAAGAAATATAGTACTTCCAAAAGACATTATCTTTTCTTTGATCTGTCCTTCAGTCAGTGCAGCAATTTTATCCTTGCTGATAAAGGGAGATTCACGGATTGGATATCTTGTGTTGTATTCTGCTTTCAACGGATTGAGAATGTGTTTCAGAAGGAAATAATAATAGATAGTGACAATGGGTACAACGATAATAAGATACAAAAAATAGTTGTTGTAAGTGGAGAAATATAAGTAATCATATTTTGTCGTTAAGAAATTGAGGAAGTAGAAAGCAATCAGTAAGAGGATAGAAACACCAAAGAAAAGCAAATAACGATTCTGTTTCTGGTATATCGGGTTCTTCTTTTCTAACAGGATTCCGATGACAAAGAATACGAAAGTGATCACGAAGAAGGTGGCTCCGATAGAAAAGAAGGTGATGGATAAAGAATCAACCTTACCAAAATATCCCATGATTCCTTCTGCCAAACTAGTAATAAAAAAGAGCCAGGAGTAAATGTTATAGAATTGGATATGCTGCTTCAGAGTCTTATCGTCAAACTGAGAAAGATGATTCGTATCAACTAGCCATAAAGTATTCGTGTTTTCCATGTGATAACCCTCCGTTGAATAGCAAATTGGAATTTCGATTACTGACCAGACACTGATAATGTTGAAGATTTATTGAAATGATAACAAGAAATCATCAACGAAATTTGGCTATATTATATCGAAATTTTTTCGTTGCCAAAATGTTTTTTTTGTGTTCAGCAATTTTTTGATTATTTTTGTCTTTTGATGAAGAAAACTTTATTCGATGCTATAGCAAAAAAACATCAAAAATAGTAAAACAAGTGGAAGACTTAATGATCTCCCACTTGTTCGATTTATTTGGATTTTAGTCTGTTGCGAACGTAATCATGATCCATCAACTGGAAGGTGATGGTATCCACATAAGGAAGAGAAGCATCGACAACTTTTGCATTTTCGACCGTCCAGATGTTGGTGAAATGTTTTTTACAATAGCGCTGTACTTTCTTCATGCTTAAGAACGTATATTCTAAATCGACTCCTTCAAAGAAATGACGGAAGAAGTAGACATATTCGTGTTTGCCATCATGGGCAACAAGCAATTGTCTGATAAAGCCGGAATTCTTCAGTGGGAACAAAGCTCGCGGATCAAAAGATATCAGCATGATATTTTTTTTATCTTTGATGACTTTCAGTTCTTCAAGCACTCTTTGTGCTAGTGGTTTGTAGTTCTTCTTCCAGACCTTCAGTTCCACAACGATGGGAACTTGTTCCTGAATCAGGGAAAACACTTCTTGTAAGGATGGGATTTCTTCTCCATCGAGAAGTCTGTAGTTTTCTTTGATTTCTGCCAGAGTGAAGTCTTCAATGATGCCTTCTTTGTTTGTACATCTCTTCAAATCAGAATCATGGAACACGACAAGCTGATTATCTTTGGTAAGATGAACATCTAGTTCTATTGCCATGTGATGGTCAAGGGCGTTTTTAAATGCCTTTAGACCATTTTCTGTGAATTCCTCATTATGAAGACCACGATGGCAAATTCCTTCTAAAAACAGAGGGTTAATTCTAGAGATTGCTTCTTGTTTTTTCATAGTGACCTCTTTAATCTTCAGCGCCGATACCTTCTAATCCCTTTTTGATTTCTGTTTTGTTGGTCTTGATATTCTTAACGAAGATGAAAATGATGGTAGAGACAGTTAAACAAATAGAGGCGTAGACAGGTAAGAAGGAGAAGTTGATGTTATCCGCTAATAACAGTGTACCTAAGGCGATAGGAGTAATGGTTTGAGCTGCCATAGAAGAGGCATAGTAATAACCGGTAAAGGCACCGATCTTCTTGGCGTTACAAAGTTCGACAACCATCGGGAAGGAGTTGAGGTGGACTAAAGACATACCAAAGCCTTTAAAGAACCAAACGACATAAAGCAAGACAGGGAAACTTCCTCCGCCTTCCATAGAACCAGAAAGGAAAGTATAAGTAGCAATCAACCAGGCTAGATACGCTAAAAGAGATAAGGCTAGACCAGCGACAACAGTCCATTTACGGCCGATCTTTGCCGCGATGTAACCGCCGATACCAAAGCCGAGAACTGAACCGACACCACCGACGATGGTGTTGATCATGTTAGAGGAGGTCTTGGCACCGAGATAATAAATCGTATAGTTGTTCATGAATGTGCCAATACCATTATCAGCCATGAACCAGAAGAATTCTGCACCGAGAATCAGGAACAACATGATTTTGTTGGCCTTGGTCATCGGCTTATCATCTTCAATCTTATCTTCAACAGCAGCCAGTTCTTCACCGCGTCTTAATTCATCAGCGATTTCTTCTTCAATCTTGTTTTCTTTAATCTTGATGAATAAGACGATAGCAGAGATGACCATCAATACAGAGGCGAGTAAGAATGGAACTTCAACAGTCCAGATGTTCTGGTATTGCCAGGAATCTGTTCCCTTGGTGCCTAAGTAATTGGATAAAACAAAGAAGATACCGACAACAGTAGCAAAAGCGCCACCGATATAGCCCATGATGTTGATGATACCATTGGCTTTTGAACGTAGTGGTTTAGGAGTGATATCTGGCATTAAGGCGACAGCTGGGTTACGATACATCATCATGAAGATGATGCAGATAGCCATCATGGCAATCGTGCCGATCAGACTATGATAATGGAAGAAGACAGGGACAAAGGGGAAGGCGATAGCGCAGACAAAGGTTCCTACTAAGATATACGGCATACGTTTACCAATCTTGGTATGAGTCTTATCGGAAAGATGACCAAAGATAGGTAAGAGAATTAAAGCAGCCAAATTATCCATGGCCATCATGATACCGACAAGGTACTGAACTTGTTCGGTACTGGAATTAGGAATGGCTTCTTTGAAGAGTTCGGTCAAGAAGGTTGGACACCAGGAATCGTAGACTTGCCATAGTAACAAGATGCCAAAAAAGGCAAAACCGATGATGAAGGTTCTCTTGACGTTGAGTTTCAATGGCTTTTGGTCAACAGCGTTTAGTTGATTTTCCATATGAGGAATCTCCTTTTGTTTGTTCTTAATACTTATTATATAACTTCTAAGCGCTTTCATGATGGGAAAATTGCCATTGTTTATGCTTTTGTTTTTCCAATTGAAAAAACTCCTAGTTTCCTAGGAGCAAAGCTACATGTTGAAGAGTTTTTCTGCTAAAGCAGGAAGCTCATCTAAGGAGTCAATCTTATATGGATCAGGGTCGATTTTACCAAAACCATAGGCGGCATGAATGAATTTTGCCTTGGCCCTTTGGGTTTCTATTTTATCTTTGTTGGTGTCACCAACATAGATGACATCATCAATCTTCTCTTTTTCTTTCAGATAGACGATATTCTGCCATTTTGCCATGCCGGTATCCCCTGCGCAGAGATGACCTTTGAAATATTCATGCATGTCATGAGAATCGAGATAATTCTCGATATATCCTACATCCGCATTGGAAACGACATATAGATCATATTTCTTTTTTAATTCTGCAAGGACTTCTCTTTCATGGGGATAGAGTTTTCCGGGGTGTTTGGCAAGATAAGTGATTTCTTCTCTGACAATCAGTTTAAAAAGATCAATTCCTTCCTGAATTGGTAGTTCAGGGAAGAACAGACTTCCCGTTTCCTCAGGTGTCAAACCCATGCACGATTTTACTTTGGCATAGTCAAAAGTATAGTCATAACCATGTCTTTTCATCGTCTCATTATAGGCGTCAACAAGTGGATCGATGGCATCCCATAATGTGCCATCCAAATCAAAAAATATGCTTCTTTTCATCATGACATCATTCTAGTACAAGTAGAGAATAATCACAAGTAGAGGTCAATTCTCTTTAACTACCTAACGGCAAATCTACTGCAAAGAAAGGTTTCTTCTTGTATAATAGAAGCACTGTTTTATCGGAGGAAACAAGAATGAATACAAAATGGGATCTCACCCGCATTTATAAAGATGAAGATGCCTTTTTAAAGGATCTCGATGATGCCAAAAATAGAATTATTCCTGCTTTGGCTGCACTCGAAGGAAAATTAGGAACCACAGAAGGTTTCAAGCAGTATCTGGATTTACAAAGAGAAGCTGATATCACCATTTCCAAATTATCCATGTTCTCTCATATGAGAAGCGATTTGGATAAGAGAGATGTGGCTAACGCTTCTGATGATGCCAAGATTCATCTGTTGTTTAATGATTATGCTTCAGCGGTTTCTTATGCTGATCCAGAAGTCCTTAAGTTAGGTAAAGAATATGTCGAGGATTTCTTCAATAAGAATCCAGACTATAAGGATTTTGATTTTGAATATGAAAAATTATTCCGTGGTCAGAAGTTTGTCTTACCAGCGGATCAGGAAAAACTCACTTCTTATTTTGGTCCTTTACAGGGTGCCGGTTCCAGCTTATATTCCCAGTTGAGCGTCGGTGATTATGCACCAAAGAAAGTCACTTTGAAAGATGGCAGTGAAGTAGAAGTCAACCAGGCCAACTGGACTACCCTTGTCAGCAATGCCAAGTGCGAAGAAGATAAACAGACCATCTTTGAGTCCTTATATTCCTGGTATGACGAACATAAGAACGTCTATGGTGAAATCTATAATGCCACCGTTCAGTCTCAACTTGCTGAAATGAAGGCCAGAGGCTATTCCTCTATCTTGGAAGAACACTTATACAGAAATAATATTCCAGAAGCTGTTTTCCATAATCTGATTGAAGTTGCTTCTACCCATGCTGCTCCACTTCACAAATATTTGGAAATCAGAAGAAAATATCTTGGCTTAGAGAAATATAGAACCTATGACCGCTTCACTCAGTTAGCCAAGTCCGACAAGACCTATACCTATGAAGAAGCCAGAGAACTCTTCTTCAAGTCTATTGAAAAGTTCCCAGAAGATTTCCAAAAGAAGGCTCATGATGTCTCCTCTGATGGCTATGTTGATGTCTATCATCAGCCAGGTAAGAGAACCGGCGCCTATTCTTCCGGTGGTGAAAACATCCATCCATACATCCTTTTAAACTTCAATGGTGAACTTGATGATGTCTTCACTCTTGCTCATGAATCTGGTCACTCTGTCCATACTCTTTATTCTATGGAAGCTCAGCCAGTCATGAAGCAGAACTATACCATCTTCGTTGCTGAAATTGCATCTACCTTCAACGAACACAACTTACTTGATTACCTCATGGAATCTGGTACCTTATCGAAGAACGATAAGATCGCCTTATTGCAGAAATCCATCGATGAAATCATGTCCACCTTCTATCGTCAGACTCTCTTTGGTCATTATGAATATGAGATTGCCAAGATGGCTGAAGAAGGTAAGCCGCTCAATTATCAGGTCTTCTGCGACAAGATGATTGAACTCTATAAGACTTACTATGGCATCGATATCTCCGAAGAAAAAGTCAAACCATTTGTCTGGGCATATATTCCACATCTCTTCTACACTCCATTCTATGTCTACCAGTATGCTACTTCCTTCACCGCTTCTATGTTGATCTATGAAAACGTCAAGAAGGGTAAGGAACACGCCTTTGAAAACTATATCGAGATGCTCAAGACTGGTGGCTCTACTTATCCAATCGATGAAGTTAAGATCGCTGGTGTTGACCTTACCAAGAAGGAAGCTTTCTTGGCTGTCACCGACAGAATGGAACAGTTGGTCAACGAACTTGAGAAACTCTTAAACGAGTAACCAGTTTCAATAAAAATGGTGCAGGGCGATAATCTGCACCATTTTTAATTGACTGTTTTTCGTGCATTTATTTGAATTTTTTCGATATTTTCTTATGATTTTTATCACTTAGAAAGATTGAAACTTTATTGATATTTTATTGAATAAATTCAATAACACCCT
>OMRU01000075.1 GCA_900313465.1 uncultured Clostridia bacterium | reverse complement strand
TACCAAGAGAACCAGCTAAACCGCCGACCACGCCACCACAAAGAAGGCCTGCTAAAATGCAGAAGAAGTTACCAAGATGAACCTTTGAGGTTCCAACAGGAATCATGATCATGGTTCCAACAAAACATAAAGCAGTAAAAATAGCGACGTAAATAATTTTCAGCAAAGTAGTGCGGTTCTTGTTCATATCAATTTAACCTCGCAACTACTATATATGTTTTTACAAACTTTTCAAGGTGTAAACCTTTTATTTAAATTTATTATATTAACACTTTAGATGAATTGTTAAAACTATATCAGTATAGATTAGAACGTAAACCCTTAGGTAAATAGTTCTTCACCTTACCTTTGACGTTCTTACCTAATCCAAGTCTCATCTTCTGATAAGCGAGAATGACGAGACCATCCTTGATAGCAGAATCAATCTTCACTTCATTACCCTGAACATAGGAAAGTGCAGTTTGTCTATCTATCTCGACTAATTGAATATCATCACTTACCTTGCTATAGGCATGATCAAATTCACATTTTGGATGTTCACTTTTATCATAGACTTTCATACCTGGAGCAATAAAAGGCAGCTTGCTAAATTCCTGATAGAATCTGGACAGCAAATATGTATTACCCTTAAAGGATAAAGACATCAATTCATCATTATATTTCTTCACATCCTTACTCTGATTAAGCTGATAGGCATCACCTTTAGTCTTTCTAAGTAAGACAAAATAGATTCCTTCACCATCATAAATACCCGGTATCATATGATAACCGATATTCTCTTTTCCTATCACCATTCCTTCTTTTGGTGATAGTGGAATCATTTCTACGTCAGGATGACGCTTCATGAAAGACTTGACCTGTTCTTCATCTTCCTTGATAGAAAGAGAACAGGTTGAATAAGCGATGATACCATCCTTTTTCGTACATTCATAAGCCTTCTCAAGAAGATTCTCCTGAATTGGAAGAAGACGAGTCACTTTCTCTTCAGAATAATCTTTAGCCATCTTTGGTTCTTTACGAATCATACCTGAGCCAGAACAAGGGGCATCTAAGATCACTAAATCAAACATCTCTGGCAAGGATAATTTCACCGGATCGATAGAGAGAGTAAGGATATTGGATAAAGCAAGACGCTGAGCATTCTTGCTGATTTCTATCGCTCTATCAAAGGCAATATCATTAGCAAGATATAACCCGTCTTTACGACGCAAGTCCATGGCGATTGTCTTACCGCCAGGAGCAGCACATAAATCAAGAGAAACAAAATCTTTCGGTAATAGTTTTTCTAAGTAAGAAGAAATCACGCCGCTGCTAGGATCAAGAATATAAAATGCACCAGCAAAATGTTCTAGTGTCTTTCCCATCCTGTCTTCTTCTTTAGAAAAACGATAAAGAAGATGATCAGTATCATCTTTCTTCAGATCAGAAAACGTTTCTTCTAACTGAGAAGAAGTATATTTTCCAGCATTTAAAATCAATGAGGAAACTGAAAACTGATTTAAGCCTTCTTTAAACTTTTCTATCTCTTCTGGAGAGCAATATGTCAACAGAGAAGAAAAATCATATGTGATAGTTTGTTTTACGGGTACAACACCCTTATTTTTTTTACTTTTTGACATGATAAATACACAAGTTCGCATTATTTTATCATATAATAGAGATAAGAAAAAAAGGAGATTTCTTATGGTAAAAGTAAAAGCGAATTCTAGTAGAAAAAAAATCAAGCCGTTAGAAAGTAAACCATTAGTGGAAGTCACCAGAGCTTCTGAAGATACCGGTGAGGATGTCTATCTCGTTCAAGAAAACGACAAGCATCAGTTCTCCGCTCATATCTCTCCTCTTTATGGCACTAAGGAATATTACTATACCGGCGTCTTATTCCCAAATACAGAAATCAAATTTGTCCACAATGATGGTAGACAGATTCCTGTCGGCGGCTCCTGCAACTGCGGTTACACCCTTGTCGGCAATGCAAGAAAAGCCTTCGAAGCAAGAAAAGCCTTGACCACTGCTGGTGAGGCTAGCGATGATCAGGAATACATCTACACCACCCAGCATTCCCAACTCTTCTATGTCGGTGATGAAAAGGTTCATACGATTTTCCTTAGAATCTATGACAACATCAATGGCAACGATAACGATCGTTGGGTTGTCGTCTATATCGAATAATCAAACTAGGATTTGTCCAAGCGACAAATCCTTTTTCTTTTCACTGATTACTTAGATTCAACAAGGCATATAGTGATACTTTATTGTTATTATTACATTTTTTTAAAAAACATATACAACGTGTAATCTTTTTTTGTATAATAAGCGTGTGAGTGAGTAAAGGAGCTCGTGTTATGGTAAAATTCGGAAAACAAATCATTACCATCTATCAGTCATGTTGTATCATCTGTGCTTTAGTTGTTGCTATTCTGTTTAACGTTGGAGTGAATCCATCAAAACCCAACCTATCTGTCACTTGGTGCTGGTTCATGTTTGCTATCTATACTGGACTAGGAATTCTTCAGATCTTCTTGACCTTCTACCCGAGTAAACATCCCTTCAAACATATCTCCTATCTTGTATTAATTCCCGTTAAAAACTTAGTGTTGTTCTCAATGATGCATTTACCATTCCACCCACAATTCAATCTTCCTGTTACGGTATTTTCTATCCCGTTGATGGCGTTATCCATTTTAGATTTGTTCCTCACTGGAATTTTCTATCTATGGTTTACTTTTCAAGGCGAAGAGAATCTCATTTTTCGTGAATCTAAAGCCTCAAGAATTGTTTCTTCTGGTACACTTGGTATCACTGCTCTACTGATGACTATTCTTGCCGTCTATGTGTTTTATAACGCAAGTGTTCAGTTGATTTATGTTTATGATCGCCCTCCAGTTCTTTTCTATTATGGCGTGTTCTTCTTATCCCTTATTAATAATCTATCTTTATACTTCCAGTTTATGCCATCAGAAAAGCGTAAGCGCAATTCTATTTTCGTACTTATTCTGATTGCGTTACAGTTGCTTTGTATGGCTTTATTTGCCGTTTATGATACTGCCTTCTTGATTTACTTCTTTTTCAGAATTGCAGCCATAATTGTCATTGCTCAATTAGTCTTCAAAGCTTATTCCTTCGGTTTGAGCGCAAAAGAATAAACTCTTATTTGATATTCAGAACAAAGAATTTATAAAGAGGTCTCTCAGCCTTAGTTGTCGTGATACCTCGCCAACTGATTTTATAGTACTTCTGAACTTTTGTTTTTTCTACAAAACCATTGTGGTTTACAAACGTGATATCGTTTTTTGGTGATATTTCTTTCTTTTCACGGAAAATATCAGTGACTTCAGATTCCCCCTCCCCGCTATAATAATGAGCATTTCTTACGAGTGTCACATGGAAACATGTGACACCGTTTTTGCTTTCCTCTTCCAGACGGGCAATATCTTTAATGGAATGAAATAGATTATCTTCATAGTCGTCATCCTGATAATGGTTAAAAGAGATGAGATATTTTTCTTCAGCATTCCTCTCATTAGAAATCAAAATATCTGATCCCTCAGAAGAAATCTTGTAATTCTTGGTCAGAACATCGAAAAGATAATTTTTTAAGCCTTCTATGACATTCTTACTTCCACTTTCAATTTCATCATCAATCTTATATAGACCATGGAACATGAAGTTAGAGATGTTCTCTTCCAATTGAGGTTTAACCTCATGTGTCTCTAGAATGTCTTTGTATCGCTCATACATATGTTTATAGGTGTTAGAAAGATCAATGACGACATTCACTGGTTCTAACACTTCAATATCCTCACCATATTGCAAGCACCAATAATAGAAGGCTTTCTCATCGCAACGGATATTGGCATACGTGACACCATCTACGATAGAGAAAATGGCGTTTTTACCAAACCAATCCTTCACATAGGTGATGACACGTTCATGATTGATCTTGATTTTACAATCGCTGACTTTACCACCAAAGATATAGATATGGTCATTGATATAGCGATTGATGCTGAAATCAGGATCATAATCTGAAAGACTATTCATCGGAACACTGTTTTCTTCTAAAATGGTTACTTTTCTTAATAAGTCCACACGGAAGTTGGTAATCTTAGAGTATTTATAGTAGTTGCATAAAAGATAGTATTTACCAAAATTGTTCACCAGGAAATAGGGTGAAACACGATAAGTGTAGCCACCACTTCTCATCCTTTCTTTTCCATCGGCATCATAAGAAGCGTATTGGAAGGAAATCTGTTTCTTCTTTTCAATCGCTTCGTTGATGATTTCAATGTTATAGAAGAAATCAGAGTCGCTATTGCGGTTAAGATCAACCGACTTATAGAGATATTCATATTTTCGTCTTTGATAAATAGAGAGGCTTGCAGAAATACTCGCAGCTAACTTCTTTGCTTGTTTGCCAGTGATATTTTTGGAAGAAAAGATAGCATCTACTAAATACTTCACTTCTGATTCATCAAAATCGCGCGATAAAAGACGGCATCCTTTCTTTGGATGGCGATCAATATCGATATCTAGTTCTTCTAACAAAGTGATGCTATTGCTGACCGCTTTTCTTTGCAATGAAATACCATACTTTTTCTTGATGTGGTCAATGATATCCTGCTGTTTGAGATAGTGGTTTTCATCACTGTAATCTCTTAACGTCCAATAGATCAAAAGAATTGATGTTTTCTTGTTATCTTCCATAACCTTTTTCCTCTTAAATCCATTGTATTACATGTAGCAAAAAAGAACCATAAATTTTTCACTTGTTAGTTCACTACGACCATTCTTTTACTTGCAAAGAAAAAAGGTATTTTTTAAAAAATTGAGATACAAATGTAACGAAATTAGTTTCGTAACCGTTTTCGATTGACACGAAAACGTTTAAACGCTATA
>OMRU01000184.1 GCA_900313465.1 uncultured Clostridia bacterium | reverse complement strand
ATGAGGCTTTGATAGATTGGCATCATTCTTTCATGCTTGACAAGCAAGGAGTAATCTAATTCATTAGCTTTATAGGAGGCGTTATAGGAATTCTTGGCAATGGTGAGATCTTCCCCTTTGCTTCTGAGGAATTCTTCACCGGCAAGCATGAAACTTGTACCCTGAGAAGTAAAGACGATAGCGTTAGCTAAGATATTCATCTTTTCCTTTTCTTCCAAGGTGAAGTCGACATGACCTGTCTTTGCTTTGTTGGCTTTATCAAAGGCAGTAAAGCGATCAAAGAGGGTGTAATTATCATGACAAGAGGCATAATTCAGTGTCTTATCAGGATCATTGGTGGCGTTATAAGTCGAACCGACAATACCATTTCTGATGGCGCCAAGAACGCTAGAAGAAATCATGCTTTCTCTGTTGGTGATGAAACCAGCTTCCTCATCACCCTTCATACCAGACATGATAAGAGCATCTCTCATCTGGTCATTAAACTGACCATAACCCTCATATTTATTAGAGTTAGACTGCTTAGCACTTTCCGAATCAGATAATGGAGTTGTTCCACCAGTCCAGGGTTCACCATAAACGACGACACCATCATTGATTTCTTTTAGTTTGCTGACTAAGTCATTCATCGTCTTTAGATCGTGAAGACCCATGAGGTCAAATCTAAAGCCACCGAGCTTATATTCCTTTAACCAGAAGGAAGTAGAATCCTTCATGAACTTAGCAAACATGTAGTGGTTGGAGGCTGTCTCATTACCACAGCCAGAGCCATTGGACAATTCGGCTCCAGAATAACGGAAATAGTAATAAGGAACTAAGACATCAAAGTTCTGACCTTGAACGGAATTGACATGATTATAAACGACATCCATGATGATATTGATGTTGGCTTTCTGGTAATCGAGAACCACTTTCTTGAATTCCTTGATACGGTTATAGCCATCATATGGATCAGAAGAGTAAGAACCTTCAAGGCAGTTGTAGTTAAGTGGGTTATAACCCCAGTTGAAGGTGGGATTTACTTCATCGTTAGCCTGATCAAAAATCGGCTGAAGCTGAAGAGCGTTGACACCGAGCTGTTTAATATGATCAAAACCGGTCTTGACGGTCTTTCCATTTTCCGTATAGGTGGTATTTTCTTCACTTAGACCTAAGAATTTCTTAGCGTTTGCTTTACTTCCATTCCAGGTAGAGGAAGAAGTGATATCGACCACATGTGTCTCATAGACAGTCAGTGCCTTACGATTGATTGTCCTAGCCTTAGTGAAACTATCCCAGCCTTCTGGATTGGTCTTATCGAAGTTGACAATCATACCTCTAAGACCATTAATACCACAGCTCTTAGCATAAGGGTCAACAACTTCCTTGGCCTTGTAGTAGGCATTTGTGACCACATAGGTGTAATACTTTCCTTCTAAGTCACCATCGACAAGAGTAGAAAAGACACCCTTTTCTCCCTTGGTCATAGCGTATTCTTGATAGGTATCATTTCCAAGAGTAGAACTCACACTTGTTGGGGTACCGCTTTGATAGATTCTAAGTTTGACTTCACTAGATAGTGGAGACCAGACTTTGAAGGTGGTGGAAGTAGAAGAATAAATGGCACCAAGTTCACCATCGTAGTCATATAAATCATCAAATTCCTGGTTGTCGTAGAGTCTTTGAATCGAAACAGTTCCTTTTGCACTCTCACCTTTGGCTGAGATAACTTCCACAGTATAGATGATGGATAAATCGGCTTTGGTATCCAGTTTGATCTGGAATTCATGTTTTGGTGTATCAAAACTACCTTCCTTGATCTTCTGTCCATTGGCAAATAGCTGATAGGATTTAGCATTGCCAGAAAAGCATAAGACATCGACCATATCAAAACTTAGGAATAAGGCAGTCTGTATGGCAAACATGCTTTCTGGTTCTTGCTCATAGATAGTCGCAACACCAGAATAGACATAAGCGGAGACATTACCCTTCTCATCAACTTTAAACTGACTCATATCAATAAAGCGGTCTTCGCTGACATCCTTGTTATCCCAGGAGCCTTTCGATTTAACGATGATACCAATCTTACTAGCAGACTGGAATGTCGAAAGAGGATAGACAAAGCAAGCGCCGATATTATCGCCATAATTCGCGACGTATTCATCACCTGTTCCACCTTCTGGCCAAAGCCATAAGGCCCAGGAAGAATAATCATTATCATCGCGGTGATAATGGATGATCAACTGATTTTGTAAATCGCTTGGTAAATCGGGTAATCCCGTCTTGTTTTCGTTCTCGTTAGTGGATTGCTCTTCTTGAGTGGAATCATTTGTAACAGAAGTATCAACATGATTTCCACAACTGACAAGACTAAGCAAGCCTACGAGAGGTAAAATCCATAATTTCTTTTTCATATTTCCTCCGAAGAAAGCGATTTCAAGATAACATGAATTTCCTCAATAGCAGCCCTTTTTGGCCATATATCTTTATAACCTCTTCGCTTTTTGTTCATTTTGTAAAAAAACCGAAAAGAAAACTGAAAAAACATAATATGCTATACACAATTGTTGTGAAATGTTTTTTTTGAATTGCTTCGAAAACTTCTTTTATATCCATATTGCCTTTACCATGATCCTATACCGCACATGCCCAATTATAGAACGCTTGCCCACCAATGCGGTATGTAATTGTTTGGTTTATACTTTGTAAATAATATACCCTCTTGCGATTTTTATGTCAATTTATCAAGGCACTAAAGTTAAATGCGCAAAAAAGAGGAA
>OMRU01000179.1 GCA_900313465.1 uncultured Clostridia bacterium | reverse complement strand
TAGCATAAAGAATTGGCAAGATAAGATAACACCACCATGATGATAATGCCAAGAGTAAACAATGCTGTGATATAGTTATTCTCTAAGCGAATCCGGTAGACAACCATAATTGCCATAATCAAGACAAAACCAGATTCTAAAATGGAGACAAGCAGGTTTGATAACTCCAAGTTAAAGAAATAGAACAGTGTCTTTGCGACAAAATTAAAAGAGAGAACAACCAGCATTTCTAAAGCCACTTTAGGAGCATGATAGTCATGCTGATAGAACCTAAAAATAAAGAACGTGAAGAACATAAAACAAAGATGTTCAAGTAAAGGAACAATATATGGTTCAAAAACAATAATATTCGGTGTACCACCGCGATGTAACATGACCATGAAGTCATAAGAAAAGATATGACATCCCAAAATCATCAAGGTGGCAAAGTAAGTATTTTTGGTCGCCGTGCGATCAAAGCGAAGCGATAAGAATTCACCAATGCAAAGAGCAAGAAAGCCAATTGCCGAGGCAATTACAAGTCCGCTGTTGAAAGATAAGTAAAGAGAATATTTTGATAAATCAAAAACAAGGATGGACACACCAAAAGATAGGATCAGCAAGGCTTCTATAGCAAGGACAATGATGACAGTTCTCTTTGTGCTCATTTTCTGTTTCAAAATTCTCTATTCTGTATCAATCATACCAAATTCATGACATATACTAAAAATAGATTGGAAAACAAACAAAAGAAGAGTTTACACTTGTTTCATTTTGTGATTATCCATCTCACGAAGTAGGTTTGCTTTCATGCCTAATATAGAAGGCTACCAGAAATCAACATGGCAATCACTTCAAGAATGACGATATGGAGAGGATAGAAGATATAAAACATATATTTCAGGTTCCAGTTTCCTCTCTTCTGATTGTAGAAAAGCAGGAAAGGAATAGCTAATAGAGAAAACCAGCAGAGGTTCATCTTATAAAGGACTAAAGAATTAAACAAGGATAAGATGACACAAGCAATTATAGTCAAAAGCAATCTTCCCCATTTACCATCTAAGAAGGATAACACTTTTAACTTTCTTTCCTCTTCCAGGAAAGAAAAATCAAATAACGAAATGATGACCGGGAAAAGAACACCAGTAAAGCCGTAATCAAACATCAGTTTCTTATATCCGGTGAACAGTTCAAAGTTGGTTAAAAAGAAGACGGCAAATAATACCATTAAGAAAAACAAGACGCTGATGATTTTGTTTTCTACTCGGCTTTCCTTATCCAATAAAGTCTTCTGCATATATTGCATGACATAAATGACTAAGATAGATAAAGAGAACGTCAGCAAGACAGACATCAACAAATCATGAGTGATGATGCCATAAGCGATCTGAATGACCATGCCAAAGGAAAAGAGGAAAGCAAAATGCATCATCTTATTTCTGGTATATTTGCATCCTTCAGCAATCAAAAAGGCAAAAATAGGAAAAGCGATTCTTCCTAAGATACGAAAGACTTCATGCTGAGGAAAGAAAAGCATGCCAAAATGATCGACTACCATGAAGATACATGCGATGATCTTCAAAGCGTTGTTGCTGAATAGATAAAATGCACCTGTCCTGTTTTCTGACATGGTTCTATTATACTATTCACTCAAATATTCCGAAATGATTTATGCTAGTTCGTTTTCAAGATAAGCCTGGATATAGGGAGTCCACCACTGCAGATAACCAGCTTTTCTTGGATGAATCGGATCATTACAGGACCAAGAATAATATTTATCCGAAGCAGCCGCATTAAAGGCTTCATCGTTAAACATATCGATAACACCGACATGATAATCTGTACCTTTATTCCACTTATCGGCAATGGTCTTAACCTGAGAAACAAAAGTTCCATAGTCACTACCTTTTGGATTGCCGTTTTGTCTCTGGGCAGAATTCGTGCCATCAGAAAAATAAGAACCGGAATAGAAGTAGACAGGGCAAGCCCAAGTCGTCGTGACATAAGAGATGATATATTCCACCGCACCTAAGGTAGTCGAGATATCAAACTGTTGGATATCAAAGACATCCTCAGCAGTCATAGTTCCACGCTTAGAGAGTCTATCGGAAGTACAGTCATTGGTGGAAATCTGACAGATAAAGGCGTCCAGGTACTGATTCTCGTCAAAGACTTTGCTGGTCTTGAGACGATTGACATAAGATTTCACACCCGTGTTATCGCTTTTCATATCACAAAGAAGAGTCGTGCCGCTGATAGCGTCCTTCTTGCAGGTAGCACCAGTCAGGGCAGAAAGATATTCGACCATCGAGACGGAATTAGAAGAAGCTCCATAAGTAACCGAAGAACCAAGCCAATAGAAATGCATACCATCTAAAGGACTATCCACCTTGGCGACATTTTTCGCATCAAAGTCGTTGGCGTTAGCACTCTTAGTAGTATCCAGTTCTTCATCTTTAGGAATAGAGTAGTGTGGTTGGTAGAATTTTTCGACAATCTCCGTTGCTGACGAATCAGAGAGTGATGTACTACTATCTCCTGAGATGCTTTGACCACATCCAGATAACATCATGGCAATAAAGCCAATTAAGGCAAAAGATTTTTTCATCATTCAGATCCTTTCTTGTTCTTACCTTAAGGTAATAACCAAAAAGACGGACCTGAATAAATGATATTTCGTAACATCAGTTATTTTTTTCGAAAGTCAATAAAGCAAAGAAAAACTGGTCGGTGATTTGACCAGTTTACGAAAGGGTAGAATTCCAACACCTTTAGGATGAAACAACTAAGTACATCAACTTAAGCGTTTCACTTTTGCCTATAAAGGTAAAGATATTGTGATTTCCTACTCACAATATCTACCTCATAACAATCACACCTTTTGCTCTCTCGGTTTGATTGTG
>OMRU01000016.1 GCA_900313465.1 uncultured Clostridia bacterium | reverse complement strand
AATTGAAGCCCTTTATGGTCACAAAATAGGCAAAAAATCGATAAAGGTATTTATTAATCACCTTATTCCTATTAATAAGACTCATTTTTTCTTGAAATAAGAGCCCTAAACAACTATATTAATATGAGTCTATTGTGTGCGTAATCTATTCAATTAGGAGGACCCCATATGATTAAAGGGAAACGTGGCTTAGCGCTTGCGATGAGTCTCATCGCTATTTCGCTTACTGCTTGTGGTGATGAGTACACCTATCCAGAAGCAAACTGGACTGATGGTAAAATCGTCACAATCGGTGGCCAGCAATTTACATTCGACAATGTCTACAAGTATTTTGAAGGTAGCAAGAGTTCTGCTCAGTCTTATTTTTCTGTTGCCAAGAACATCTTAGCTCAGACTGTCACTACTAGAACTGACGCTATCTTATCTATCGTTGATACCAAGATCGAGAAATTACACGATACTTGGAAGACCAACGCCAGAACCAATGGTACTTCCTACAAGGAAGAACAGGAAAAGACATTCAAATCTGAAGGTGTGGAAGATGAAGATGAGTTGAGAGAAAAGTACATCGCTGATGAACAGATCACTCAGAACTCCGATGCCTTCTTGACTGTCAAGGATGGTACTGAAAATGTCAATGAACAGTACTATCTCTCTGAACAGCATACCAAGGATTATGTCAAGGACAACGCTCCTTACCATGTCTCCCATGTCTTGATCAAGGTTGATGCTTCTAGCTCCGGCGAAGGCTTCTACAATGGTCAGATTTCCGCCGATGATGCCAAGCAGATCGACTCTGTTGTCAGATCTTTGGTTTCTGCCACTACTTTCGGTAGAACTGCTCAGTTATTATCTGACGATTCTTCCAACGCTCAGTATGGTGAACTTTACACCAAGGATACCATGATTGCCATGCAGAAGGATACCAGCTATGTCAACGAATTCAAACTCGGTGTCTATGCCTATGATACCTTCTTAAATGGCAAGACCAAGAACAACAGCACTGCTGGCGATAATGCCGCTACTAAGGATATCCGTGCTTCTTTAAGAGTCCCTGGCAAGACTGAAGGTGCCGTCAGCGATTCTGAAGTTGCTGAATCCATCTCCGAAACTCTTGTCGGTCAGGGTAAGGCCTTCGGTATCCCACTTTCTGCCTGCTTCCAGATGGCTCAGATTGCTGAAACGGAATCCAACCCAATCGATGGTTCTTCTGTCACCACCATGAACAAGAAGTCCGTCTCTGCCAGACAGTATCCAAGAAATATCTTATTCAATAACTATTTCAACTATCGCGGTGTCTCCTTTGTCTATGATGATCGCGCTGAATATCCAGCCAGATTCCTCAAGGAATTAAAGGACTTAGCCACCTTCTCTAGTGAAAATGGTAAGGCTAACGCTTCCGCTTATGCTGCTTTAGCCGCTAGCATCGACACCACCAATGCTACTGATGCCACTGTCAAGAATGTCTTCAATTCTCCGGAATTTGCTGCCGTGGAAGATGATCTTTCCTACAAGGTCAAGGAATACAATTATGTTTCCAGACAGCTCGACAATGCTCAGGATAGCAAGTTTGTCGATTTCGATGGTGAACTTGTCAACTACAAGTCTGATGTTGAAACCAATTCTACCAAACAGACTACAACCTTAAACAGCGCACATACTTCCAAGAAGATCTTAGCCGATGAAAATGGCAATGCCATCATCGTCGCTCGTGCTGGTACCTCTGGTGATTCTGGTTATCAGGGTCTCCACTTCATCGTTGTCAACAACGATCCATTCGTTGCTGATGGCAATGGTACCTTCGCCAATAAGTATCAGTACTACAGAGTCAATGTCCCTGGTGCTGTTACCACTCTTGATTCTGATGAATCTGTTGCTACCTTACAGGGTACTGCCGCTTACAGTTCTGATTATTCCAAGCATCCTTCCTTCGTCAACTTCGTCTCTCCTGACTCCACTTCCAACACCACTTACAATGGTAGACGTGAATCTGTTGAAAAGGTCATCAAGGCTGCTTTGGATAGTGAAGAAATTGCCTTATGGGAATATAACCTTGCTCAGTTCAAGGATAAATATCATTCTGACTTCACTACCTTCTTAGGTAAGACCACCATCGAAGGCAAAGAAGTCAAGATTGCTGATTTGATCAATCAGTATGTCACCTTAACTAAGGAAACTAGCGTTGAATCCGCTAACGATTCCTTGGATGGTAGCTGGGAAACCTACATTAAGGAAATCAACCTTGAAACCGCACTTGCGACTCAGCGTATGATTCCAACCATCGGTATTGCTGCCTTTGAATCCGGTAACTTAACCGCTGCTATGGAGGAAATCTGCTATGTTGACTAATAAAAAGAAATTAACTGCTTCTTTGGCTGCTATCTCTCTTCTCGTCTTAGCTGGTTGCTCTGAAGATGAAATGAGATATCCATCCAATTACAAGGATACGATCGTTTCTACCATCAAGAATGATAATAACGAAGAAGTTCCAACCGCTCAGGATACCTTCAAGAAATACTTCCAGTCTTTGACCAATGATGATGCTGTCTATGAAAAGGCCGTCAAGAAAGTCTTGACCACCCTTGCTGACAACGTCCATGGTATGTTAGACACTACCGAATCCACTCCACGCTTAGCCACCTATGCCGCTGTCAACGATCAGAACAAGTATGTCTCTGTCGCTGATCAGTACTATATCAATGGTGCTAAGAATGAAATCTACAACGTTTCCTCTAACAAGACTGCTAACCTTGAAGCTAGAGCTAAAGATAACTTCGTTTCTACCGCTAAGGGCGGCAGCTATGAAGAAGATAATGAATGGGATGAATCCAAATATGCTAAGTATTTGGCTGAAAACTATTATTATCTTTCTAACGATGTCTTAGCTGAAGGCTATGATGGCGAAACAAGTTTAGAAAAGAACGCCACCGTTCAGAAACTTGTTACCACCAGCATGAAGTATGATGATCTCTATTCTGCTGCTAATGCTGATGCCTATAACAGTTATATGCAGAAAGAATTATTCGACGATATGAAGGTCAACTACCTCACCGCCGAATATATCTACAACAAGTCCTATGCTTCCATTGGTAACTCCAATGCCAGAAAGGTTCAGGTCATCGCCATCGCTGACAGAAGCGATGAAACCGGTGATGCCCAGAAGTTGATGGATGCCTATGTCAAGGATTATATCCAGGACAAGACCTCCAGCTTACTTGGCACTGATAAAGACTTTTCTATCTTATCCAAGTTATGGAAAGGTTTGACTGTTGAATCCTTAGTCAGACTTGTCGGTTCCGACAACGATGGCAAGGCCTATCTCACCATCACAAGAAAAGCTGATAACAGCGCTTATGATGTCGCTTGGAAGCTTGGCTTACCAGCTGATAAGAAGACTGAAACCAAGAAGTTATTCGCCCGTTATGGTGTCACCCTTGGTGATGATACTCTTACCATCGATAGCTTATCTGAAGTCTTGACTCCTGCTCAGGAAGCCTGGCTTGAAAAGTATGACATCATCGATGCTCAGAACGGTGAATACATCTCCGGTACCTTAGTCGGTAAGGTTCTCGAAGATGCTGAAAAGCTTGTTGAAGGCAAGAACAACTGGCACAAGCTCGATTCTTCCTTAGAATCCACTTACACCGGTTCTTATAGCTATGAGACTTCCACTGGCTTACGTAAGGCTGTCGATGATCTTGTCGTCCGCGACTTGACCACCGAAGGTACCTACCTCAAGTCTGCTGGTATCTCTTCCTTACCATCTGCTTTAACTGATCGTATCTTCTCCACCAGAGTCTCCGCCAGAACCTCTGTTGTCAACACCTTGAAGAACAATCCTGGTGTCAAGGGCGACGATCTTACCATCTATGAAAACGATGGCAACCGTTATGTCACTGTTGCTGATACCATCTCCACTGATGATAACAACATCGTTTATTATGATGCTTCCAGCAAGACCTACTACCTCACCAGAATCTTAGATGTTGTCGATACTGCTGCTATTGCTAATCCAACTGTTGATTCCACCAGTTCCATCTATACTAAGGCTGAACAGAAACAGCAGATTGCTTGGGAAGTTGCCTATGCTATGGCCACCACTGGCTCCTATAAGTCTGATGCCGGTGTCTATTGGTTATCCAGACTCAACTTCGAATACTTCGATGACAGTTTCTTGGAATACATGAAGTCCAACTATAAGGATGTTTTCAAGACTGAAAATCCATACGCTTCTGCTACCAAGATCGATTTAGCTTCTATTTGGGAAGCCTAAGCAATTCAACTTTGCTATAATAATAGAGAAGGGTATAACCCTTCTCTATTTTAAAATCAAAGGAGCATTATTATGAAAGACACGTCTTGTATTTTCTGTAAGATTGCTAATGGAACAATTCCATCTTACAAAGTCTATGAAGACAATGATGTCATTGCCTTCTTGGATGTCAACCCTGCTAGTAGAGGTCATACTCTGGTCGTCACCAAGGAACATTTCAGCAACATGACCACCTGTCCAAAGGCGATTCTCGATAAGGTCTTTGAGGTCGCTCAGACGATTGCACAGGCCCAGATTGCCCAGCTTGGTGCAACCGGCGTCAATGTTCTTACCAATGTCGGAGAGTCTGCTGGTCAGAGCGTTCATCATTTCCATGTCCATGTCATTCCAAGATATGATAATGATGGCTTGAAACTCGCCTTCCCACCAAAGCAGCTTGAGGATAGTGAATTCACTTCTATCAAGTCTACCATCGAAAAAGGTTTGTAAATCTAAGCCGGCTATTCTAGCCGGTTTTTTTCAAGTCAAGTTTTTATCACTTTCCTTTACACCCGTTCTTTTATTCATTAAAATATTATGGCTTTATAAATATTTATATATTTATATTTTGGAGGCAAACATGGAAAATTTAACGATAGAAAATATATCCTGCGAAGCAGAAGGCACACCAATTCTCAAAGACTGCTCCTTAAATGTCAATAAGGGAGACTGTATCGCCCTTCTTGGTCCGAATGGTCATGGTAAATCTACCCTTTTAAATATTCTCATGGGAAATTCAAGATATACCGTTACCTCTGGTAAGGCTACTTTAGACGGTGAAGATCTTTTATCTATGCCCGTGGATGAAAGAAGTAAGAAAGGCTTATTCATGGCTTTCCAGAACCCACCGGATGTCCCTGGCGTAGTCACCATGGATTTCTTCAGAGGTATGATCAATGCCAGATTAGAAAAGCCAGTCTCTTTGCTTAAGTTCTATAAAGAAACAACTGCCGCTTATGAAAAAGTGGATTTAGATAGCGATATGGCTTCTCGTCATCTCAACGAAGGCTATTCTGGTGGTGAAAAGAAGAGAAATGAAATTCTTCAGATGCTTCTTGTCAAACCAAAGCTCGCTTTGCTTGATGAAATCGACTCCGGTTTGGATGTCGATGCTTTAAAAGTCATCGCTGATGTCATCAATGAGATGAAGGAAAATGGTACTACCTTTATCATTGTTTCTCATTATGACCGTTTATATGATTTGGTCAATGTCAATAAGACAGCCATCATCGTCAACGGCAAAGTTGCTTTAGAGGGTGATGCTAGCTTAGCTAAGCGTATTTCTAAAGAAGGCTACTCCTTCTTAGAAAAGGAATACGATATCAAATTAGAAAAGAACGAGAAGAAGGCCAACGATGTCTCCATCGGTTCTTGTGCCGTCAAACAGGTCATCGCAAAATAGTATGAGCAACGTCATTATCGATCCTGAAGTTCTCTCTCAGGAAATCACCTTATCGAGCGATCTCGACCTTCGCTACTTTATCAGCAAGCCATTAAAGGATGTCAAGCAGACTTTAGTTTTCCACGTTGAGGAAAACGTGAGTTTGAATCTCCTGATGGTGGATTTTGCATACATGAATTGCAATCTTGATGTCAAGGTTGATTTAAAAAGAGGGGCAAAAGCTACCTTATCTTTGGCATCCTTGAACTCTCACGAATATGAAAAAATCTTCAATCTTGATGTCACTCATCAGGAAGTGGATTCCTTCTCTCGTGTCAAGATGTCTGGTATCAACGCCGGTAAAGGTGTCTTGAAGTTTTTAGGCAATTCCACCATTGTCAATGGTGCCCATCGTTCTGACACTAGACAAGAAGGAAGAATCACCAACCTTCATCCTGAGGCTAAGTCTACTGCCTCACCAGCTTTGTTGATCAAGGAAAATGATGTTGTTGCCAGTCATGGTGCTGCTCTTGGCGCTTATAACCCAGATCAGATTTATTACCTCATGAGCAGAGGCTTAAGTATGCAACAGGCCAAAAAGCTCATCACCTTTGGTACCCTTCTTCCCATCATCGAACAGCTTTCCGATGAGGATCTCATCAATAAAGCCAAGACGGTTCTGGAGGATTTATCGATATGAGATTAGATCCTTATCAGATCAGAAAAGACTTCCCGATGTATGTTAATCACGAAAGCAAGTTTGCCGGGAAGGGTTTAGTTTATTTGGATAATTCGGCTACCACCTTCAAGCCCTTTAGTGTCATTGAGGCTAGCGATCATTATTACATGGATATCACGGCCAATACTAGACGTGGTGATTATTCTCTAGCTAACGCAGCCGACCAGGCTTTTGATGAAGCAAGAAGGGTAGTTGCTAAATTCATCAATGCTAAAACGCCGGAAGAAGTCATCTTCACCTCTGGTGATACCCAAGGCTTAAATGAAGTCGCCTATGGCATGATTCCTCTTTTACATAAGGGAGATGAAATCATTCTTTCCCAATCGGAACATGCTTCGAATGTCCTTCCTTGGTTTGAAGTGGCAAAACTCACGGGTGCTGAGATCAAATATGTCATGCTGGATGAGAAAGGGAAAGTGACTCCAGAAGGCTTAAGAAAGGTCATCTCTGATAAGACCAAGGTGGTCTCATTAGCTTCTGTCAGCAATGTCATGGGATATGTTATCGACGTGAAGGAACTTGTTAAGATCGCCCATGAATATCATGCCATCTATATTGATGATGCAGCACAATCCATCGCTCATATGAAAACGGATGTACAGGATAGCGATGTTGATATTATGGTATTTTCTGGCCATAAGATGCTTGGTCCAACTGGTATTGGTGTTCTTTATGGCAAGATGGAAGTCTTAGAAAAACTTCATCCACTTCTCTATGGTGGTGAGATGAATGCAAGATTTAATAGCGATGGCTATCTTTCTCTTGATGATGTTCCTTATCGCTTTGAAGCCGGCACCCAGAATGTCGCTGGCGTACTTGGTCTTGCTGCTGCTTGTCAGTATCTTGAAAACATCGGTTTTGATGCGATCAGCTCTCATGAAAGAGAACTTCGTAAGCTGGCCATTGAAGGCTTGAAAAGAAACGGCAATGCCATCATCTACAACGAGGATGCTGACACTGGTATCATCACCTTCAATATCAAGAATGTCTTCCCTCAGGATGTTGCCACCTATCTTTCTCATAAGGGTGTGTTTGTTCGTTCTGGTACACACTGTGCTAAGATTCTTCCTGAATTCTTGCACGTGGATGGTACCGTTCGCGCTTCCTTGTATCTCTACAATACCAAGGAAGATATCATGGCTTTTGTCAAAGCCTGTGCTACAGCGGAGGATTATTTAGATGCCTTTTTCGATTGATAATCAGGAGATGATGAGACAGATCATCGTTGATAACTATCAGAATCCTCGCAATTTTGAGGAAATTGATGATCCAAGATACATCACTATCCATATGGATAGCGCCTCATGTATCGATGATATCTATGTCCATGTCTTGTTAGAAAATGATCTGATCAAGGATTGCAAGTGGCATGGTAAAGGTTGTGCCATCTCTACCGCTTCTACTTCCATCATGTCTGAACTTGTTCTTGGAAAGACAATTGCTGAAGCAAGAGCCATCATGGATGAATTCAACAAGATGCTTGAAGGCAAGGATTTTGACGAAGATGTCCTAGATGAAGCCATCTGCTTTGCTAACGTCAACCGTCAGCCAAGTCGTATCACCTGCGCCAATATTTCCTGGCGCGGTTTACAAAAAGCGTTTATCGAGGAGGAAAAGAAAGAACATGAATGACGAAAAAGAATTACTCGATAATGATAATCGTGCGAAATTTGAGTTCCGCGACAAAGATATCTCTGTCTATAAGACACCAAAAGGACTTGATGAAAACACGGTAAGAGAAATCTCCAAGATCAAAGGGGAACCAGAGTGGATGCTTGAATTCCGTTTAAAATCCCTAAAGGAATTCTTTAATCATCCCAACCCAAGTTTTGGTCCTGATCTCTCCTTTATTGATTTCCAGGATTACACCTACTACACCAAGATTTCTGATAAGGTTGCCGATAACTGGGAAGAAGTTCCCGATGAAGTCAAGTCTACCTTCAACAAACTTGGTATTCCGGAAGCAGAACAGAAGTTTTTAGCCGGTGTCACGACCCAATATGAATCGGAAGCCGTCTATTCCAATATGCTTAAGGAAGTCAATGACCAGGGTGTCATCTTCCTTGATATGGATACCGGTTTAAAAGAATACCCGGAAATCGTCAAGAAGTATTTTGGTAAACTTGTCCCTCCTCAGGATAACAAATATGCCGCTTTAAACAGCGCCGTCTGGTCTGGTGGTTCCTTTATCTATGTTCCTAAGGGAGTCAAGTTAGAAAAGCCATTACAGTCCTATTTCCGTATCAATAATAAGCGTTCCGGTCAGTTTGAAAGAACACTGATCATCGTCGATGATGATGCGGAGATCAATTATGTGGAAGGTTGTACTGCGCCGATGTATTCTCAGGAATCCTTACACGCAGCCATTGTTGAAATCTTTGTTGGCAAACGTGCCAAGATGAGATATACCACGATTCAGAACTGGTCCAATTCCATTCTCAATCTGGTCACCCAGAGAGCCATGGTCGACGATGATGGCTTGATGGAATGGGTCGATGGCAACATCGGCTCCAAACTCTGTATGAAGTATCCTTGTGTCGTCTTAAAAGGCGATAGATCCAGAGGCTCGACGATTTCCATTGCCGTAGCCAGCGCTGGTCAATACCAGGATACTGGTGCCAAGATGATTCATTTAGGAAGAGATACTTCTTCCAATATCATCTCCAAGTCTATCTGCAGAGATGGTGGTGTAGCGAATTTCAGAGGCTATTGCTCGATTGCCAAGTCGGCTGAGAATTCCAAGATTCATGAAGAATGCGATACTCTGATTCTTGATGATCATTCCTATTCCGACACCATTCCCAATAACATCGTCAATAACGCTTCCAGCTTCTTGGAGCATGAAGCCAGCGTTTCTAAGATCAATGAAGATCAGCTTTTCTATCTCATGAGCAGAGGCTTATCGGAAGCCGCGGCTACCCAGATGATCGTCATGGGATTTTTAGAACCATTTGCAAAAGAATTACCTATGGAGTATGCTGTTGAACTGAATCAGCTCATCAAGATGGATATGAGCGGTTCTGTAGGATAAAATGTTAAACCAGATAAATAATGAATATGATGTGGTTGTTGTCGGTGGCGGTCATGCCGGCACCGAAGCAGCTCACGCCGCAGCGACGATCGGCTTAAAGACATTGATGGTATGTCTCAACTTTAAGATGGTCGCAAATATGCCTTGCAATCCCCATATCGGTGGATCGGCTAAGGGTATTGTCGTTAGAGAAATCGATGCTCTTGGTGGCATCATGGCCCGCATGGCCGATATGAAGGGTTCTCTCCTTCAGATCAAGGAACTGAATACTTCTAAAGGCCCTGGGGTGAGATGTTTAAGAGCTCAAGAGGATAAACTCGGTTATCCAAAGAATGTTCAAAACTATCTTCTGACTGTAGAAAACCTGGATATTGTCGAAG
>OMRU01000233.1 GCA_900313465.1 uncultured Clostridia bacterium | reverse complement strand
TATATAATGATAAATTTATTCAATTAAATAATAATAGAATTGAATTAACTGTTGAGAGATTATGCAAATATATTCAAGAACAGCAAGATTCTATACTAAAAAGATATGGAGAATACACTTATGAATTATTCAAGACTGCTACAACAGAAAATCAAAAAAATATCCTGAAACTGAAAAGAACTTCGGCCCTCTTCCGAAGTTCTTTTCAAATACATAAGGAGATTTATTTGCGGGTGTAGATTAGACACCGGAATAAGCAGAGAAACCGCCATCGATAGGAAGGACGACGCCAGTGACAAAACCAGCAGCCTTGCTATCGGTTAAGAAGAGCGTAGCACCAAGGAGTTCTTCAGGTTTACCAAAGCGACCCATTGGAGTGTTATTCAAGATCTTACCAGTACGAGCGGTTGGAGTACCATCAGTGTTCCATAATAAGGCTTTGTTCTGAGCGGTGGAGAAGAAGCCTGGAGCAATGGCGTTGACTCTGATGCCTTCCTTGGCAAAGTGAGTGGCTAACCACTTGGTGAAGTTAGAAACACCAGCCTTGGCGCTGGAATAAGCTGGAATCTTGGTAAGTGGAGTAAAGGCGTTCATGGAAGAGATGTTTAAAACAGAGCAGCCTTCTTTTCCTAACATATCAGCAGCGAAGACCTGAGTGGTAAGCAACGTACCCAATATGTTGAGGTTGAAGACGAATTCGAAGCCTTCTTCTTTTAAGTCGAAGAAGGTGACAGTATCTTCAGAAACCTTTGGAGCATAGAATTCATCGGTGGTAGAAGCCTTTGGAGAGTTTCCGCCAGCACCATTGATGAGAATATCGCATGGACCAAGTTCCTTGACGATCTTATCATGAGCAGCCATCAAGGATTCTTTCTTCAAGACATTGGCTTCATAAGCTTCAGCGATGTAGCCATCCTTCTTGATTTCATCGACGACAGCCTGAGCGGCAACTAAATGTAAGTCCATGACGGCAACCTTAGCACCACAGGCAGCTAAGGCCTTGGCCATAAGGGAACATAATACGCCACCAGCCCCGGTGACAACAGCAACTTTACCTTTTAAATCGGTAGTGAATGGTAATTCATTTGCTTTCATTTTGTTTTCCTCTTTTACTTTTTCATCTTTTCAGCGGCTTCGAATAAACCGTTGATATAAGCACAGCCTAAGGCTCTGTCATATAAGCCATAACCAGGTTTTTCGTTTTCACCAAAGATGTTTCTGCCGTGGTCTGGTCTGACATAGCCATCAAAGCCATTGTCGACAAGGTTCTTGACGATCTGGAACATATCTAAGGAACCAGACTTGGAATAATGACCGACTTCGACAAAGGAATCCTTGTCATCGGTGT
Source organism: uncultured Clostridia bacterium (assembly GCA_900313465.1). Classification (GTDB taxonomy): domain Bacteria; phylum Bacillota_I; class Bacilli_A; order RFN20; family CAG-288; genus Enterosoma. The sequence goes on along the minus strand of OMRU01000233.1, from coordinate 940 downwards.
ATAAGACATTGCGTAAGTGAGCAAAGAAGACTCTGTTCAGCTTGGCATACTTTTCAGCCATGTGAGGAACATCGTTATGTCTTCCGGCACCAAGGGAGCCGGTGCATAAGGTGATACCGTTATGCTTGTTTGGCACAGCGGCAAGCATCTTGTCGATGCTTTCCTCGGAACAGATGATTCTTGGAAGACCGAAGACATCCCACGGTGGATCATCTGGATGAATGGCCATGTTGATGTCATACTTGTCGCAGAGAGCTCTTACGCCCTGATACCACTTCTTAGGAGCGATCAGTACGCCGTTTGAACCTACTACTGATTCGAGCCAGATTGCTGCGATCTGTTCGGGTCCCTCATACAGGATCTGGTTCTCGAGCAGCTCGAGGTAGAAATCAGCTACATCGTCTTCGTTCTCGAACTTGCAAGCCTTAGGTGCTCTGTAAGCATAAGGTCCATCATACTTAACGAATCCAGGGCCGCCCGGCTCGTTGAAGAAGTGTCTTGGCTCACCAGTCAGCATGCCAGCGCCAGCGGATGAACCGTGGTAGCATCTGTACTGTGAGAAGATCTTCCACTTGCCAGTGTACTGACGAGCGATCTTGATAGCGTTCTCGTTAGCTTCTGCACCAGCGTTAGTGAAGAATACTTTTGATCCTTCTGGGAATCCTGAGATTTTAACAACAGCTTCTGCAGCGTCTGCTCTGCAGTCCATTGCGAATGCAGGTCCCATGAACGGAATCTTCTGAGCCTGTTCAACGATGGCGTCAACGATAGCCTTGTTGCCATGTCCCAGGTTTGAGTTAACCAGCTGTGATGACATATCTGCATACTTCTTGCCGTCCTCATCCCAGAAATAAATTCCCTCTGCCTTGGTCACGACGATGGGGTTCAGGGCGCCCTGAGCGGACCAGGAGTGGATGTTGTATTTTTTATCTTTTTCTCT
>OMRU01000266.1 GCA_900313465.1 uncultured Clostridia bacterium | reverse complement strand
TTTTAAGATGTTGTTTTCCAAATTCTTCAGCAGCTTGTGTGCGGGCTTTGATTCTAAGCATATGAGCATAGAAGTATTTTTCTTCTACTTCGATGCCTTTATTCTTAAGGATCTTACGAAGGGCATGAACGGTTCTTCTAGACCAGTTGGAAGTTGTAAATAATGCAACTTTAGAAACCATTTCCGGTTTGATGTTTTCCGCGTATTCTCTTAAATGCTTGGACATGATATCTGCATAAGGAGCACCGCCAAGAAAAAGCAAATCGACATGTTCAGGTAATTCTGGTTCATCCATGATGGAAATAGCACGGGTATTTGTACCTTTTGCAATCGCTTGAGCAATTGTCTTGGTATTTCCTAAGCGAGAAGAATAACGAACAGCAATCGTCATGAGTGTATCTCCTTATAGGTCTTGAAGTTTTTCTTTTAGAACAACACGGTAATGGGGATTTTCTTTTTCTCTATAAAGAGAAGAATGATGAATAGGATAGACACCATTTTGATAATACTCTTTTAAATAGATGGTGAATTCTTCATATTTCTCTTTAGAAAGGATGGTTTGTAGTGTCTTTAAGTAATCATCCATCACATCATGAAAGACTTGTGGATCAAATGGTTTTTCGATAACGGATTGCTTAAAGATAGCAAAGGCTTTTTCTTTATCGATATGATGATACTTACAAGCAGAAAGATTCAGTCTGACATAACTAGGAGAAATTTCCTCATAAAGAGGTTTATCTTCAGCAGCAATACTTTCCCACTCCAAAAAGAAATATCTTTTTGCAGCCTCTACATCTTTTAGAAGATGTTCAGCACCATAAGAAACCTGATAACAGAGTTTGATGATGTCATCTGGTTGCATGGATGGATGAAGGGAAAACTGATGGCTAAGATAATGCGACATTACTTACCTCGAATATATCTACAAGCGATATCGACAGCGTTGCTGGCAGCGCCTTTTCTAACCTGATCACCACAGCAGAATAAGGCAATACCATGGTCGTTGACCAAGTCATTTCTGATACGGCCAACATAAACCAAATCCTGGTTGGAAGTAAGAATTGGCATTGGGTAGACATTCTTATTAAGATCATCACATAAGACACAGCCTTCTTCCTTGGCGATGGCGTTTTTGACCTGTTCTGGAGTAAGCTTATCTTCCGTGATAACGGTGATAGAAATAGAATGAGATCTGACAACAGGAACTCTGACGCAGGTGCAGTTGACAAGAAGTTCAGGTAAATGCATGATCTTTCTACCTTCATTCTGCATCTTCATCTCTTCCTTGGTGTAATCTTCAAAAGCTAAAGAACCGATAGCTGGAATGACATTACCAGCAATCTGGTAAGCGAAGGTCTTAGCGTTGTTTTCCTTGATGGTGATAGGAGCATCACCTGTTTCTTTATACTGGGAAACTAAGTCTTCCATCTGATCGAGCATTTCAATTGGACCATTGATACCAGCACCAGAAGTGGCCTGATAAGTGGAAGCATACATCGCCTTGATCTTGGATAATTTGTTGATACCCTTAACGGCCATCAAAGTGATGATGGTAGAACAGTTTGGATTGGAAATGACACCATGATGTTTAAAGATGTCCTCTGGGTTGATTTCTGGAACAACAAGAGGAGTATCTTCATCCATACGGAAAGCGGAAGAATTATCGATGAATAAAGCACCGGCTTTGACAATGCTATCCTTAAAACGAATGGCGACAGGATTGGCAGCAGCACCAAGAACGATATCCAAGCCTTCAAAAGCGTCATCCTTGGCTTCTTGGATGGCATATTCTTTTCCCATATAGGTCAATTTCTTGCCGACAGACTTTGCACTGGCAAGAAGTCTAAGTTCACCGATAGGGAAATTTCTTTCGGCTAAGATCTTGAGCATTTCTCTGCCGACAGCACCGCTTGCACCTAAGATACCAACGTTATAAGTCTTCATTTTTCACACCTCAATTTTTTAACTTTCTCAATCATACTATTTCTCTATCTGAGAAACCATATTTTTTTAATATTTTGCAAAAAAAATAAAAAAATGCAA
>OMRU01000061.1 GCA_900313465.1 uncultured Clostridia bacterium | reverse complement strand
CTAAATAATGGCATCCCTGTGGGACATAATTATCATCTAAGCCAGGATTCTTGTTCAAGGTAGTATTGATGGCATAATAATCAGCATAGAACGCAAACTTCAATACGTTCCAGCCTGCATAGATATTAAATAGGACAGCTAAGACAAAGAAAATCAGCACCAACGGAAAACGGATAATTCGAACAAAAAGATTTGGTTTTTTTACTTGATTCATGTTAGATTCCTCGATGCATTATTATAAAGCAAAAATAGACGCAAGCGCGTCTATTCTTGTGATTTTTGTGATTCTTCTTTGTTTAATTTGCGCTTGTCTATTATCATCTGAATTCCATGATAGACAATCATCAATAACAAGAGACCAACAGATAAAGTGACAATGGTCGCACCTGGTTTTAAATTGGCATAATAAGCAATCGTCAAACCACCAATCATGGCCACAACAGAGAAGATAACCGAGGCAATAAGGGTAAACTTATAGCCTTTTTTCAACTGCAGGGCAATGGCAGTAGGAAGGACCACAAGGGAAGAGACGACTAAAGAGCCGACAATCTTAGCCCCAATGGCGATGGTAATGGAAAGAAGCAGATCCTGAATGAAAGTAAGGAGGTTTACTTTGATTCCGGAGACTTTGCTTTCATTCACCGAATATAAGGTAGCAAAGATCTGAGGATAGAAAACAAGGGAGAATAAGACGATCACCACCGTTAAGATAATGGTGATATATAATTCCAGATCCGATATCAGAAGAATCGAACCAAAGAGATAGGAGTCGAAATTGCTTGCGCTGGTATAACTAGATAGAATACCGGCAATACCAATGGCGGCAGAGAGGACAACCGCAACACCAACTTCGGAGTACTTGTTAAACTTTTTTCTCAGCAATTCAATGACAAAGAAGGAAACGATACAGGTGAGAATAGAAATCAACAAGGGATTTAATCCGGCTGCAAGACCGATGGCTACACCAGCTAAGGAGGAATGGGCTAAGGCATCACCACTAGAGGATAATCTCTTGTAAACGGCACTTGAGCCGACAAGAGGAATGGCAATACCTAATAAGATGGCGACCACAAAGGCGATGCGCATGAATTTAAAGGTCAACATGGCTATGTCCCCTTTCTAATTCTGCTTCATAGGTCAAAATCTGCCCCTGTTCGATGAAATAGATGGCATCAGCATCTTCTAGATCATGAGGATGATGAGAGACAAAGAGAATGGTTGTTTTCTTCTTGTGAAGCTGATTGATCACCTGAACAAGGTTTTCATGAGCGTGTTCATCCATACCAGCATCCGGTTCATCAAGAACTAACAAGGCGGGTTGGCTAATCAAGGCTTTGGCAATCTTGACTCGCTGTAATTGACCACCTGATAATTCGTTGACTAGTCTTTTACGATATTTCGTCAACTGGAATTCTTCCATGATTTCCTTCACTCTCTTCTTCTTTTGAGCAAAATCAAAACGGATTTTGCTATCGACTAAACCCAAAGCGATGACTTCCTCGACTGTCGCCGGGAAGGAGGTATCGCTTATGGCGGTGGTCTGAGCGATATAGGATATCTTTTTAGAGGTTCTTTTAATGGTACCAGAACTTGGCTTTAATAGTCCCAAAGCAAGACGTAAGAAGGTGGATTTACCACCGCCATTGGGACCAAGAATGCCGACAAACTGTCCTTCTTCCAAATGAAAGCACACGTCTTTTAAGACGGGGGTATCAGGATAGGAAAAAGACACGTGCTCAAATTGAATCATGTTTACTTGTTTGCTTCCTTAATCTTGGCTAAGTTATCTCTCATGATGCTTAAGTAATCTTCACCAGCATCGAGATCTTCTTGTTCCAAACCTTCTAACGGATTCAAGGTCTCCGTTTTGACACCTGTCTCATCAGCAATCTTCTTGGAGATTTCTGGAGAAACTAATTCTTCATAGAAGATGGTGTTGACGTTATAGGTGTTGACCTGGTTGATGATTTCTTCCAACTCTTTGGAGGTTGGTTCATCATCGGGAGTTAAGCCGCGGACATAAATCTGGGTTAATCCATATTCATGACATAAATATCCAAAGGCGGCATGAGAGACGACGAGATATTTATTGCTTAAGCCATCAATGGTTGTCTTAAACTCTGCATCAAGGGCATTGAAGTCTTCAACAGCCTTATTGTAATTATCCTCGTAATACTTGTAATTATCAACATCTATTTCTTTTAACGTGGCAAGAATGTTGCTCATTTCCTTAATGGCATTCTTTGGAGAAAGCCAGACATGAGGGTCAGTGACATTATCGATGGATAAGGTTTCAATATCCTTGGTGATGACGTAGGATTTCTTGGTTAAGTCACTTGGCAATTCATCTTTCCAGTGTTCCAAGCCTAAGCCGTTTAAAAATAAAGCCTTGGAGGAAGTCATACCTGCGACTTCACTGGCTTTTGGCTCATAGTCATGAGGTTCGGTTCCCACAGGGGTGAGATTCTTGACTTCAAATTTGTCGCCGACAATTCTCTTGGTGAAGTCATAGACGGGATAGAAGGAGGTGTAGATGGTCTTGCTGTTATCATTTTGACCACAACCAGCTAAAGGGAGTAACGTCAATAAAGTAATTAACAATGAACTCTTTTTCATTATGTATCCTTTCGTTGCATCATTTGCAAATGATTTGCATTTGAAACTATACTAGCCTCTTGTTGATTTTTCAAGTGAAAAGATAGAAAATAGTAACATATGAAAGAAAACGCATTTGAACGCTCCGGTTTAAAGAAGACTCCTAACCGCATCTTGATTTACCAATTGTTAGAAAAATACGACTATCCTGTCACTGCGGAAGAGATCCATCTTGATTCTTATCGTCTTTGTCCTAAACCGATTGACTTATCCACCGTCTATCGCACCCTGAACACGTTTGCTGAAGTAAAACTAGTCAGACGTGAAGTCAATGATGAAAAGAAGAATATCTATTCTATTCTTCCTGAGAATGATCATCATATTCTTGTCTGTGTCGAGTGTAACAAAAGAGTCCATATCGATGGTTGCCCCTATCATGAGGTCAACGAGGAAATCGAAAAGAAGACGGGCTTCCATATCGAAGATCACAACATTGAAATCTATGGCCTATGTCCAGATTGTCAACATAAGAAACATGAATGAGTTATCTTCTGTCTTAAAGATTTATCATAAGGATATTCCTTCTTTTCTTCTTCCTTTTTTAAAGAGTAAGGAATTAGAAAGAATCGATCAAGTAGGTATGCACTGTGGTATGGAGTATACCTCTTTTCCTTTTTATAAGGATTTTAAAAAGTATTCACGCTATGAGCATTCTCTTGGCGTGGCTTTAATCGTCTATCACTTCACAAAAAATATAAAAATGACACTATCTGGTTTATTTCATGATATTGCCACGCCAAGTTTTGCGCATGTCATCGACTTTTTAAAAGGCGATCATGATAAACAAGAAGCAACCGAGGAAAAGACTTCCTTATTTATCCAAAGAGATCAAATCATCCAGGATGAACTAGTGAAACTTTCGCTTACGACTAAGGATGTCGACAATTATCATCTTTATCCAATTGCCGATAATGATTCTCCTAGACTTTCTGCTGACCGCTTAGAATATACCTTACATAACTTCTACAATTATCATTTTGCTTCTTTAGAAGAAATCAAAGAGTTATATGATGATTTAACTATCACCTTTAACGAAGAAGGCATTGAAGAACTAGCCTTTAAGCATATCAAGTTAGCCAAGAAATTCAGTCTTCTCACTTTGAAGAATTCTCATGTCTATGTCACGGATGAAGATCGATATGGTATGGAATATCTTGCCAGGATGTTAAAAAAAGAAATCAGCAATGGTGTCATCAAGGAAGAAGACTTATACACCACGGAAAAAGAAGTCATCAACAAATTGTTAGCCAATAGTAAAAGCAAATCTTCTTGGTTTGACTTTACTTCCTTAGATAAGATTACCAGAGAAGATAAACCTTCTTCTGCTCTCTCTTTTAAGATTTCATCGAAAAAGAGATTTATCGATCCTTTGGTATTAAACCAAGGTAGAATCTCTCTTCTTGATGAAGAAGTACATAAAGAGATTTCCTCTTTCTTAGAAGAAAGTTTTGATTATTACCTCGTCAGAGCATGAAAAATTCCCTCTTTTCAGAGGGAATGATTTATTTTATTTTTCTTCGGCGAAGATAACAGCCCAACGGTTGTTGACATTGTTGACACAGTTATCATAGAAGCGAACATAGATCGCATAATCTTTCTTCTTGTCGCCCTTGAAGATGAGTTTGGAATCCTTCTTGGTGTAGTTGAAGGTTCTCTTTTCAACAGAAGAATAGACATCCAAGGCATCCTGAACTTCGAAGATGGAAGGAGCGATACCTTCTAAGGTATAACCGTGGTTGAAGCCGACCATTTCAGGAAGCTGATAACCTAACTTATCGCCAGCTAAGAATTTGATTTCACCTTTGTGGAGCTTACCACAATAAACATATTCATCAACGTTGCTGACATCCGCTTTTTTCAAAGTCATGGGATGGACTTGACCAAAAGACATTTCATCCAAGTAGATTGTCTTTGTTAACTCCTTGGTGTAATCAATCTTCTTGAGGGGTTCTCTATTTCTTTTTGCTAATTTTGCCATACGTGTTTTCTCCTTGAATCGTAAGTATTGAAGGGAGAGTAGTTATACATTTATATAGTTTAATCCATAGCCAGATGGAAATCAAAGAGATTTGAGCACTTTGAGATTTGGAAAGTGCTTTTTTGAGGCTTTGTCAAGTTTACTTCAATTTTTATTTAAGATTTTTACTAAATTGAGCGAAAATCTGTAGTTTGTTCCTTGTTTAATCCGATATTTTACTATGAAAAGATAGGCTTCCGTTTTAAAATAAATTCAGGGAAGGAATTATCTATGAAAAAAGAAATTTTGAGCATGTCTTATTATCATTTCCTGATTGTTTTTCTCATTGCAGGACTTGGTATTCTTCTAGGATCCTTTTTTGACTATGACGCATCTACTTTTATCGTTCATCAAGGAACATTCCTTGGAAAAGCCATCGAAGGTTTTGGTGTCTTTTTTGGTTGTCTGATGATTGTCCTTGGTTCAACGATGTTATTTAAGTCCTTGATCCGTTATCGTTTCGTGTTGATCAAGATTCTTGGCTTGATTCTATTATTTGCTGGATTGGTCATCTCTTCTTATATCGCTGCTTCCTTTATCAAAGATAGCAAACCAACTAATGTGATATATGGCCTTAGTTTTTCTTCTATGTATTCCTATATCATTGCCGGAAGTATCAACCTTGTCTTAGTAATTCTTGCCTTAATCATGATTAAAAGTGAAGATAAAGAATATCTACTTAGAGCAGGACTAGCTATCATTCTTACCATGATTCTTCAATATGCCATCATCCACTTCATCAAAGTTTTTGCCTGTCGTCCTAGATTCCGTTTCTTAGTAGATACAGACTTGAATGTCACGGATGAGA
>OMRU01000272.1 GCA_900313465.1 uncultured Clostridia bacterium | reverse complement strand
TATAGAGCATTATCCATACAAGTCTGGTTTCTTCATCACCTTGAAAGTCGATCACGCTTTCGATGTCTATGAAGAATTAAAGAAACAGCATATGTATGTTGTTCCAATGACGGAAAGTTCCATCCGTCTTGCCTTATCTGGTATGACCGAAGATGAGATTGTCACTCTCATTTCCGCCATTGCCAAAGCTATGGGCAAGTAAAGTCATTAATCATTATAAAATTAGCCCGCTTCTAAAGTGAAGCGGGCTATTTCTTTTCTTGAGGAGTGTCGTCATCCAGGATTTCAATCTTGGTGACGTTATTTAGTTTTGGTGGATAGACAAGGGAGACTGAACCATCATAGGTGACACGAAGAGTGTCGCCAGCCTTGATGGATTCAAAGTCGACCTCTTCTCCATTTCTGACCACCTTACCATAGTTATCCATATCGAAGGTATAGAAATAATCTTCTGTACCAGTGCCGGTGACGTTAAGTCCCCAGAAATTGTTGACATTGGAATAAGTACCGGAGATGATGAATTCCGAATTCTTTTCAATCTCCATACCTTTCATGGTATTGTCATCCTGATATTTGGAGTAATTGCTGACTAAAGATAAAGCGGCAAACAAGAAATTCTTTTTCATGGCAGTTCCTCCTTTCATTGCAGGTAAAAATATTATAAAGGTTTAGTTATTCTTTTTGTAGTTCGAAAAGAATCTTTTAACATACGGCGCAATTTTGTCAACACCATATTGATTCTTTAATCGACCAAAGATGGTATCCACCTGTGCACCAGCTCCTTTGGGAATCTTACAACCGAGTTTTTCTTCCATCGCTTGCCATTCTTTTAAGAAGGTGTATCTAGCAATAACACTGGCCGCAGCGACACTTGGATAATAAGTTTCACCCTTGGTGCGGAAATATAACGGGTTAGCAATCAAATCATCCGCCACATATCGCTTATAGTTTTCTTCAGCTAAGAACTGATCGATATAGGTGATGACAAAGTCAGGCAGATCATATTTTTCAATCAAACCGCGCTGAGCATGGTTATGACATATCGATAAGACCTTATCGATATTGATGTTGTTTTCATGAAGGAGAGATAACTTCTGAGCGGATAAGGCTACGACATAATTCTTGATTCTTCTTTTGATGGATGGACCGATTTCTAAAATATAATCATCCTTCATCTTCTTGGAATCGTTGATCTTCAGTTTCTCAAGATATTCGATATCCTTCTTATCCACATAACAGGCGGTGACAATCAAAGGGCCAAAGAAGTCACCTTTTCCAACTTCATCGCTGCCGATCTGTGGTCCGAAATCTTCCCAGCATTCAAAAGCCTTATCAGCTTTCTTAGTGGTGACTTGTTCATATTCTTTCGTGGTGACATTATCAGTGAAGAAAAGCGCTAATTCTTCTGCTCTTTTATCCTCGCTAGCAAAGGTGATGGTATAGATTTCCTTCTTGTTTTTATAGGCGTGGACATGAACACCTTCATAACTCCCATCAAAAAAATCGTAGGGATGTTTCTCATCATTGATTTCTTTAGCGTGGATGAAGTCTTTTATCTCACTAGCCTTAGCGAGATCTACTTTGATAGTTGCATAGGTCATAAGTCAATTATAGCGTAATTTACAAAGAGGAGAAAGACAAAACCGAACAGAATAAATTCTTTTCAAAGAAAAGAAGATGACTTTGAGATATAATATCTTGTATTTACATTATGGAAGAAAATTATTTAAACCACGAAGTCGATGAAGTGATCAGTCATCTAAAGGGATATTTCTCCCTTCAAGGATTGAAGAATCTCTTCACTCAGGACTCTTATTTAGCCGCCGACAAAAACGAGATTGAATTATCTCATCAGTACTTAGAGGAATTTGCTAGATTCCTTCACGATGGACATGAGATATCCATCCCCTCTCTTTTGGATTTAGACCCCGTCTTTACTTCTTTATCTAAAGGCTCGGTTTTATCCTGTCCAGAGTTATATTCCATTGCGGACTTACTTTCCGCTAGCGAATATCTCTACGATCTTTTATACGACAAAAAGCAGTACTATCATCTCAATGATGACGCACTTGATTTAAACCCCGTCACCCAGTTAAAAAGAGATCTCATCACCTGTATCGAACAAGATATGACCGTCTCGGATAACGCCAGTGTCAAATTAAGAGAAGTCAGAAGTTCACTCCGATCCTTACGCAAGCAGTTATCCAGCATCATGAACACCTACAAGAATCGCTATTCCTCCTACTTGGCTAGCGATTCTATCGCCTTAAAAGGCGACCAGGAAGTCTTAGCTGTCAAAACGCCGAACAAAGGCTATGTCAAAGGTAGTGTCATCTCT
>OMRU01000109.1 GCA_900313465.1 uncultured Clostridia bacterium | reverse complement strand
TGAACGGCAATTCTATCTTTACTGAGATAGTAATCAGAAGCATGATGCCTTACATAACGAATGGCTCTGCTTCCATCGGCAAGAATGGCATGATAATTCACATCTTCGCCTAACGCCTTAGTTCGGTAGTTGACGACAAAGACGGAAATACCTAAGTCGTTATAAAAAGGCACAATAGACGAAGACTCTTTTTGGTTACCTTGGTTATCCACACCCTGACCATAGCCACTGACGGAAGTAGTGGAGTTAGATAAGTGTCCGTATCCACCACCGGGGAAGACTAAGACCGCACCACCACTTGGGTGGGGAGCAAGATATGGAGTCAAAAAGATATAGGGCTGAGTATCATCATCCTCATCAAAGGGAACGTTGTTTTCCTGATAGAGTTTGATTGGTGTGTGATCCAAGCTGGCTTTCGTGTTGTCGATGATTTGACTGGTCTTTTCTTCTGAAATAGGTTGACTTGTCTCTTGCGGTTTACTCTCACAGGAAAAGAGAAGGAACACACTGACAATCATCATGGTAGTTTTGAATTTCATGCTTAGCTCCTTTATCATTCATTCAAATAGACATCGGCGATGACAGGGTCATGATCACTGGCATCAAGAGAGAGTTGTGTTCTGATGATGTCCTGGGACAAAAAGGTGGTACCATTGCGACCGAAGATATGATCGATGCTCAGTCCTTGGTTAGGATATTCCCCCATGGTGTGCGAAGTCTGTAATCCTTCTGTGTTCTTGTAAAGCAGAGCAGATTGTTCACTGTCGGTGAAGTTTTCCTTCATTAGCAAACCATAAGCATCAGAAGTAGAATCAAAGTTGCAGTCGCCTGTGATGATTTCACAGGCTTTACCATATGTAGTCTGCAAGGCATCCAACTTATCTAAAATCTGTTGAACATTCTTTGTTCTCATCTGCTTGGAGATTTCGACACATTCTTCCTTTGTCTTATCTTGATACCCATCATATTTATTGGAAATGATGGCACCATGGAAACAAAAGTCGAACAATAGTTTTTCACTCTTCTTCTCCTGAAGAACAACATAGGACAATGTCTTTGTATCATTCCCCTGATAGGCATCTTTAAGTCTTTCAGCACCATAATCCACAAGTTCGAATTTGCTTTTTCTGAAAATGATTGGTGTTGAACAAACAGGTACATCATCGACAATGGAATCATTGATCAAAGAATAATCAGAGATGTCCTTCAGCAAAGGACTGATGAAGTTTTCATAGGCACCTTTGGCTTCTTGAAGATGGATGATGTCCGGATCATTTTCCTTGATGGTGTAAACGAAGTTTTCTCCTTTTCCTTTGCCAATATATATATTCGATGTCAAAACACGAAACTCTTTATCCTCTGAAGAAAATGACGTCTTCATGGAGATATCAACAGTGGATTTTTCGACAATAGATGAAGTCCCCTGACAGGAACAGAGAAGTAAGAAAGACAAAGAAAGTGGTATGCTGCGTTTCATGGTGTCACTCCCAGAATTTATTCTGAATCTTCTGACAGTCAGCCTTGCTGATACCGATGGACTCAAAATATGAGATGGCTTTATCCATCAAAGTCTTACCGGAATAATCGACTAGTCCAAAGTACGTGTTGTATTTGTTACTGGCGGAACGAGTACCCTCGATCTTACCGAAATTAGAGAACAGATAATCCTGATATAACGTCTTTTCATCAGCCCCCAAAAGGGCATTGAGAAGATAACAGACCATACCGGTTCTATCGGTGCCGATATTGCAATGAATATAGAAAGGATACTTGCTCTCATCACATAAGAGATCCATGAATGCTTTGACACTCTCACCATTATCCGAAATCGATGCATTACCGTTCATGGGTAAGGACACATAGTCCACACCATCAACCACACAATAAGGACTCACACCTTCTGGATAACCGTTTCTGTCATTCGTTCTGAAATCCACTTCGGTCTTGATGCCTAGTTTTTTGAACTCTTTAATTCCCTCAGCCGTGATTTCAGGAATGACTTCCTCGGGTTCAATATGTTTAGATTCATATCCCGCCTTGTATGAAGCATTGAGTCTTCCACCACGGAGCAACAAACCTTGACGGCTGATCTTTCCATCAGCTAATTTCCAGCCACCGATATCACGGACATTGGTGATTCCATCGATGAAGAGATTTCTCGGACCATCAGCAGCAATTGTGAATTCCCCTAAGTCAGAGGTAATATCACCGCTTTTCACCTGATAGTAATATTTCTTCCCAATCTCAAGATTCGTTAAGGAGATAGACTTCGTCTGAGTTTCAATGATTCTTGCGTTTGACAACAAACGGTCCTGACTCAGAAGAAATGAGTAAGAATCATGTTGTTCATCATCATTCCAGGAAAGGGTGAGAACATCAGGATGAGAAAGTTCATGACTGCCATCAACCTCAGGATGGGCAAGGGCGTCATAAGTAGAATCAAAATAGAAATCGAGATAGTCTTGCTGTAACTGGCTATGAATCTGAATCGGCTCACCAAAAGACGGAAGATGAATGGTGTTCCTTGAGGATTGCGAACTTAGTCCTTCCTGACTGCAGGAAACAAGAAGTAAAGAAAGAACAAGCAATATTCTTCCTTTCATCCTACTTACCCTCCGAAAGCAATGGATTGATATGATCTTCCTCACCTTCGACATATGCCTGACATGTCGGAGTCTTACCGGTGTTGATGTAATAAGCCGTATTCTTTCCGGCATCATTTCCGACGACATTGTACGCCGGCTGCAAATAGTGATTGTTCAGATGCATCATGCTTTCAGGCATATCAGCGAGTTTGATGGAGACCATGATGGAATTGTCATATTCTTGGCACCATTTGAACTGCTTAGCCTGCATTTCCTTGTAGTTCTGATAATAGGTTTCATTGACGCTCTTCATATAGTTGCCAACCTGAATGACAAAACAGTTTTCTACACCGACTTTCTGCATTTCCTTGATGATGTTCTGCATATGAGGAACGTAGTATTCATAAGGACCTCTGACTTCACTGTTGGCATCAGCCTCTCCCTGAAGCCAGACCATGTTGACATGTCTGATGTTATATAACTCTGTTGAGTTGAGATAACTTTGGCAAAGGTCCAGTCTGTTCTTGGCATCTTCGAGTTTTCCCTCGCCAAGTTGCCATTCATCGACATTGGTCGCACCTTGAGAAGCAGAGACACCGATCACAGGAACATGCGTGTTCTGATAGTAGGCCTCACAGAAAGCAGAAGCCAGACCTCCAAGTTTTTTTCCATCATTTCCTTTGACATCATTGATGCCCCCAGGCTGATTCTCGTTTTCGCCAAAAGGTTCCGTCATCGGATAGAGTTTGGTCGGATCAGTGACTGCACGGAATTCAAAAGCGTGATTCTCACCGACTTTGACAGCCTGTGAAGCGTCACCTCTTCCCGCCATGTTAGACTGTCCCATGAAGATGAAGATATCAATATCCGTAAGATTGTTTTCCGAGGATGACTCATTGACAGATACAGCTGATGAAGAATTCATATTAGAATCACAGGAAGCTAAAGTCAGCAGAAAGACCAGCGGCAAAAAGATTTTGGTAATATTGTTATGTTTCATTGTTTTACCTCCGACAGATGATCCTGCTGCCCGAGGGCAGCAGGATATCCACAACGTAAAGACTATGCAAGGGTAGGAATGGCAGCAGTCTGTTCATCATTGAGCTTCTTATCTTTGACGATGGTATCTGTGATATCGACTGCCTGAGCAGTAAAGTTGAAGAAGTTATAACCAGTGACTTCTGATTCGTCATTGTTGATTAAAACGACATTGGAAGCGGCACCCTGGGCGTAGGTGATGGAAGTGATGGCTTCTTCAGTCTTAGTGATCGTCGCAGCAAAATAAGAACCGTCCTTCAGTGTGACACTCTTGGTAGCATCAGTATTGCTCGGGTTATAGAACATGGTAGTGGCAGGTTTATCGGTATAGACAAAGTCAGGAACGAGTTTCAGAGTATTTCCGGCAATACTATAAGTGCCACGGAAGACGAAGTAGTTGTTACCACTGGTCCACTTATTGGTACTGAAGCGGATTGTCTCAGCAAAGGTACCAGCCGTTAAATCACCGGCCAATTCCAAAGAACTATAACATCTCTTTGTCTTACTCAAAGGACGGGTTTCCATAATG
>OMRU01000084.1 GCA_900313465.1 uncultured Clostridia bacterium | reverse complement strand
AAGAGGAAGGCCGACGAGGTAAGCAAGGGCAGTGGAAATTACAACCATGAAGATGGTTTCGTATGTCGCTTTGAAGATATCTGCGCTGCTCATTGTTCCACCTCCTCATATTTCACGCCTTTCAAGGAGAGATACTTAAAGAGTTTTTGAGCATCTTTTTCATCCTTTGGACGTTTGATGATGGTCTGACCATAGGCCTTGTTATCGACAACCTTGGTATCGGCATAGACGATAGAGACGATAATCTGACAATCCTGAACCACATTGGAAAGAAGTGGTTCATCCACATCGCCATCAAAAAGAATTCTCACCAGGCGATGGTTGGATAATTTGGTATGGACGTGATTGGCGTAGATCAGAGATTTGCTGATATCCGCCTTAGGGGCTAAGAAGACGTCGCTGATATTTCCTTCTTCGATGATCTTGGCTTTAGAGATGATAGCCACCTTGTTACAGATATATTCGATAGCGTTCATCTGATGGGAGATCATGATGATGGTCAATCCTAATGACTTGTTGAGATCTTTTAACAAGTCCAAAATGGATAGCGTGGTTTCTGGATCTAAGGCGCTGGTGGCTTCATCAGAGAGAATGACCTCAGGTTTTAAGACTAAGGCTCTGGCAATTGCCACTCTTTGACACTGGCCACCGCTAAGCTGCGACGGATAGTTGTTGGCTTTATCAAGAAGGCCGACTTTTTCTAAGGCCTCAAGGGCGAGGTCCTTCTTGATGTTCTTGATTTTTTCTTTGTATTTCTTTTCAAGTTCCTTTTTGGCACTCTTATCAGAAACATTGCTCAATTCCTCTTTCTGTTGTTGAAGAAGAAGCTGTTTTCTTTCTTCGATTAGAGAGGAATCAAGTTCTAAGGGGAGCTGGACGTTTTTTAAGACCGTGCGTTGTTGAAGCAAGTTGAAGGATTGGAAAATCATCGCAATCTTTCTTTGATTTGCTCTGCTGATTTTTTCATTTGGTGAACAGAGCGTTTCACCACGATAGAGGATTTCTCCTTCATCAAAGGTCTCAAGACCATTGATACATCTGACTAATGTTGACTTGCCCGCACCGGATAGACCCAAAACACCATAGATGTCACCTTTTTCGATTTTCAAAGAGATGTCATCTAAGACTTTGTGATTGTCAAAGCTCTTACTCAGATTTCTGATTTCGATTTCAGCCATGTTTCTCCTTTCTTAGTTCGGAGAAACTTTTATAAAAAAAAGTCTCATCCTGAACTAACAATATCTGCTAGTTAAGGACGAGACATGAATCCCGTGTTACCACCTTAATTCATCCTATTATCACTAATAGAACCTTGCAGAGTTCAATCGACTAAACTCATCTGCTGTAACGGGCATACCCGGAAGTGGCTACTTTGATTTCACCATTCAGCTCAGAGGCCATGTTCGTCTACATTCGCTTGTCCCGCTTCCACCGTCCGGAACTCTCTATCAAGCTAGCTTAGAGTACTCTTCCTCATCAACGCTTGTGCCTTTATTTTAAAGGAAGTCTTCCTTTATGCAATAGGTAAACGCTCAAAAAAAAGAAAAAAAGGAAAGAAAAGCGCTATCAAGGTTATAATGGATGTATGAATGAATCAAATTGTGGTTGGCATTTTCATGATGAATATAGCAAACGATATCATGATGAGAGATGGTGTAAGGTAGTTCATGATGATCATGAATTATTTGCCATCTTGATCATGGAGATGATGTCTGTTGGGCTTTCCTGGTCTTTGATTTTAAAAAGAGAGGAAGGACTAAGAAAGACTATTGATCATCTAGATCCAGAAGTGATTGCTAATTATGATGAAAAGAAAGAAGAAGAACTGCTATTCAATCCATATATCAGCAAAAACAGAAGAAAGATTCATGCCATGGTCAATAACGCCAAGGCCTTTTTGAAGGTCCAGGAAGAATTTACTTCTTTTGATCGTTATATCTGGTCGTTTACTTCTTTTAAGGTGATTGATCATCAAGTCAGGGATATAAAAGAAGTCCCCACGATTTCCGATTTATCGATTCAGGTATCTAAAGACTTAAAGAGAAGAGGCTTTACTTTTCTTGGTCCGACCATTGTTTATTCCTTCATGCAAAGCATTGGAATTTATAACGATCATACGATCACTTGTCCTTATCGATAAGATAAAACATATGGATAATTTATGATTTGCGTCCATTGGGCAACGAAAGAAGACTGAAAAGGTGGCCATTCGTGCTAAAATTGAAGGACGAATATTTGAATTTGGAGGAGAAATAATATGCCAACACCACACAATGAAGCTTTAGCTAATGATTTTGCTAAAACTGTTTTAATGCCAGGAGACCCATTGAGAGCAAAATATATTGCCGAGAATTTCTTGACCGACGTCAAGCAGGTCAACGGCGTCAGAAATATGTTTGGTTATACCGGTTACTATAACGGAAAGAAAGTCTCCGTCATGGGATCTGGTATGGGTATTCCATCTATTTCTTTATATGCTTATGAACTTTATACGGTCTATCACGTCGATAGAATCATCCGTATCGGTTCTTCTGGTGCTACCACACCTGATCTGAAATTATTTGATATTGTCATCGCTATGGGTGCCTGCACCAATTCTTCTTGGGCTAACCAGTATAAGTTGCCAGGTACATTCTCTGCTGTCGCTTCTTATTCTGTCATGAAGGAATCCATCGATGCTTGTGAAAAGCACGGCTTCCCATATCAGGTCGGCAACACGCTTTCTAGCGATAACTTCTATGGTGAAGAATGGGAACCATGGGCAAACATGGGTATCATCGCTGTGGAAATGGAAGCTTATGGTTTATATTGTGTGGCTGCTCAGTTACATAAGGAAGCCTTAACGATTTTAACTATTTCTGATAGTCTTATCACTCATGCGGAAACCACCGCTCATGAAAGAGAGACTGGTTTCAACAACATGATCAAAGTCGCCTTGGATTGTATCAAGGAGTAAATCATGACGGGTTGGATTGTCTTAATTGTTCTCATCATCATTTTACTTGTCGCTTTCTTCTTCCTTTTTTGGGATGCCATCAAAAACTATTTAGAGAAGCATTACCACGAACAGAGAGTTTATAAAGTGCTCAATTATTATGCTGAGGAAGAAGACCAACTGCTTTTGAATCATCTTGTTTTGTACCTAGCTGGAGATAACCAACCCACTCTCTTTGATCACATTGTCTTTGCGGATAAATATGTCTATGTCGTTTCTGTCTTCAATAAAACAGGTGGATTATACGGCAACGTAGAAGATCCAAATCTTTTCTTGTGCCGCAGCAAAAATAAAGTTGTGAAAATTGCAAATCCGATCCTTGCTAATGAAAAACGAGTGCTGAAATTAGAAGAAACTGTTCATGTCCAACACTCGGATAAGATGTTTGTTTCGGTGGTTGTCTATAATCCATCCTTGATTGTACCAAAAGGAATTGCTAAGAAGAATCAAACCAGTTGGTTCCTGCCAGTTACCGAATTAGAAAAGACGATTAAGACAGCTGAAAAAGACTCTGTTTCTCCTATTTCTCATCACAAGAGTGAGGAATTGGTGAAAATGCTCAAACACAGAAGTGAGCAGAACAAAAGTGAGATGGCAGTTCAGGAAAAGAATCTCCAAAACCGAAAACGCTGAGATTTATAAATTGATTTGTGGGCGGATAATACATATAATAATTTCGTGAAAATGTATATGTATATACATTTTATGTGTGCGAAAGAATGTTGAACCAGTCCCTAAAAGAAAAGTATCAGACACGTCGTAAACGTGCTTTGGAAAAATCGGTTTTCAAAAACATGGCTCTTTTGTTGCCACCTTCCCTTTTGATTGCCGCCTTACTGATGGTTTCTCTTTACACTTATGGTGTTTCTCTGTTTTTGACCTATTTCATCTTGCCGATGTTCTATACGGTCGAAAGAAGACTGCGTTTTGATTTGACTCATATCGGCAAAAAGGATTTTAACTATGGAGATGGGTATAAAGCGTTCTTCCAGTCCAACAAAGGTGGCATCTTTGGTGTCTCGATGTCTATTGTCTTAGCCCTTGCCGTCTTGTTGTTCCTTTCTGGATCTGTCGGTATGGTTGTGCCTCACATCGTCAACAACTTTGCCGAAGCTAAAAGCGTGTTTGAAGATCTCTTAGCTATGTATTCGGATGTCAATCTCAATCCGATTGATTTAAACACCTATATCCTTCAAAACGGATATCACCTGACAAGACCGTTGACCATCTATGTCGGGTTGATCGCTTTTATTCCAATCTTCATCATCATATTCATCTTTATCACCAACAACCTTTCCAACCACTATCTGTGTGGTGTTGTCTTACCTGATATCGATTTGAATATCTCCGCTTCCCAGGCAAGAAGTGTCGCCCGTGGCAGCTTTGGTAGAGGCACTTCCACCTTCCGTCTAAAGGAACAGTTCAGACTCAACTGGCCTTTATATGTCCTGTTTGCTCTTCTTTATGGCATCGGCTTATATGGAGCAAGTTTCATTACGACAGATAACACCTACTTTGTTCTGTTTGTCATGATGATTGTTCCTTGTTCCGCTCTGATTGTCGCAATTTATATCAACTACTTCTGTCTGATGAATAACTATGTCGTCATCGAAGAGAATCAGGATATGATTCTTGCTTCGATTCCTGCTCCGATGCGAACTTCTAT
>OMRU01000019.1 GCA_900313465.1 uncultured Clostridia bacterium | reverse complement strand
TATGCGAAGTCTGTGGCTATGATGGCGAAATCAAGATCGTCAAGGATGAGACAGGTAAGTTAGTCTGGGAATGTCCAAACTGTCACAATCGTGATCAGTCCAAGATGCATGTCACCAGACGTACTTGCGGTTATATTGGCACTCAGTTCTGGAATCAGGGTAGAACACAAGAAATTCAGGATCGTGTTCTCCATCTTTCCTGCGGCGTTTGTGACGTCGATGAAGAAATGAGACAACAGGCCGAAAGAAAAGAAGACTAATCTATTCCTTCATAGGGGATTTTCTCTATGAAGGTTTTTTTCTAGGGAGGTAGACATGTATTTTGGTCAGATCATTAAAGCGGATAGCGCCAATGGTACAGGGATTCGTTTATCTTTGTTTGTCTCGGGTTGTACCAATCGTTGTCCGGGTTGTTTCCAGCCTGCGACATGGGATTTCAAGTTTGGTCGTCCTTTCACTAAGGAAGTGGAGGATTCCATCATTGAGGAATTAAAGAAGCCTTATTATGAAGGCCTTACGATTCTTGGTGGTGAACCTTTTGAGATTGAAAATCAAGAGACAGTCTTACATCTGATTCTGAGAGTCAAAAAGGAAGTGCCTAACAGAAATATCTGGATGTATTCGGGTTTTGTCTATGATACAGAATTATCTTATGGCGGTTGTCGTCATACGGAATTCACTGATGAAATCTTAGATAACATCGATATTCTTGTGGATGGTCGCTTTATGATAAAACTGCTTGATATAACACTGAATTTCCGTGGCAGTTCTAATCAAAGAATCATCGATATGAGAAAGTCGAGAAAAGAAGGTAAAGTTATCTTATCGCCTTTAAATGATAAGAAGAACGCGTAAAAATATTTTCATGATAGTCTAGCCGAGTTGCTAGACTATTTTCTTTGAAAACGAAAATTGGTTGGCTTTTTTGCCAACCAATTGTTCGTTGAATCTATTTTAGGAATTGGAAACTAAGGTAGATGTATCCATGTTCTTACCATGGTTTTTGGAGTAATAGAGTCTTCTGTCAGCTTCTTCTAAAGCGTGATCGAAGTCTTCATGGTTAGCCATGAAGTGATGATAATAACCGCTGGAGAAGCATAATTCGCTACCTCTGTAGTGATAGGAACCGACTTTGGAACGTAAATGCTTGAGTTTCTTCTTGAAGTCGATGACAGTTTCATTGGAGACAATTAAGAATTCATCTCCACCATAGCGGTAGACATTGGCTTTGCCAAAGGCATCGATCAGTAAGCCAGCAAAGGTTTTTAAGACTTCATCACCGATCTGATGACCATAGGTGTCATTGAGTTTTTTGAAGTCATCGATGTCGATCATCATGAGATTGAGTTCGTTGTGATAGAACTTGGTCATGTTGGTCTTCAAGGCGAAGCGGTTGGCTAAGTCAGTCAAATCATCGGTCATGGATAATTCGGCTAACTGAGTGTTGAGTTCTTCTAATTTGAATTGGTTTCTGGCAGCAGTGATGGCGGTACCATAGGTAAATATGCTTACGACCACGGCAGCAAAATACAAGATGGCCGCATAGGTATAAAGCATCGTGTCGACGCTCATCTGTGGATCAGGGAAGACTTCAGGAGAGACAAGCGGGATATTCATGACGACATAGAAGAAGCCAAGAAGATAGCAAGTCAGGCTGACTACTGTTCCAATCGGATTGAGGTTGAAGACAAGATAACTGACGGCCATGATGATGATCATACCGACAATCTGTCCGTGTATCTGATAATCGGCGACAGAGGAATAGATACCAAAGGCGTTATAGACGGTCAAGAAGATGTAGATGTTTGTGGTGATGAAGCCATGGCTCATTTTCTTTGACTTCTTTAAGTAGACGCTTGAGATGATCAACATGTATAAAGAAATCACAAACAAAGAGATGTAGGAGATGATGTGACCATAATGCCAGAGTGGAGAATAGTATAACGTAGCAAAGTCGTCGTTGTCTGGTTTGAAGATGATGTTGAAGTAGACCAGGGCAAAGATGATGATGACACACAAGAAAGTTGTCAAGGCTCTCATGATGACCATGTTCTTTTTATCGAGGTATTGCTTTTCGTAGGGTGTAAGTCGGTCTAAGCCAAGATAGGCTTTGATTTTCTTTTGTTTTTCTGTTTCCATAATCAAGTTTTCCGGTTCTTATTTAACCATATTTTTAAGCGATAAACATCGAATTTTTTTGTACTTTTGTTATTTATTTTTTGACTTTTTGAGTTGTGAGTCAACTGTATAATTAATTTGTGTGTTTTATGTTGTTTTTGAATAATTGATGTAACACTTTAAGGAATGGAAATTTTTGAATTTGTCCTTGTTTAAGGTTGTTTTATGGTTTGAAAAGGAAAGTTAGTACATTTTAACTTTTCTTTTGACTATGGAAAGACAAACGATTATGATAGTTAAAGTTAATCATGACTAACTTATATCTTGAAAGGAGTATTGTTTATGAGCAAAGTCGCGGTTTTCTATTGGTCCGGTACGGGAAACACTCAAGCTATGGCAGAAACTCTAGCACAAGGAATCACTTCTGCTGGTGGAGAGGTAACTCTCTTACAGGCTAGTGAGTTTTCTTCTCGTGATGTTTCTTTATATGATGCTTTTGCCTTTGGTTGTCCTTCTATGGGTAATGAAG
This sequence comes from uncultured Clostridia bacterium, assembly GCA_900313465.1. Lineage (GTDB taxonomy): Bacteria > Bacillota_I > Bacilli_A > RFN20 > CAG-288 > Enterosoma. The sequence goes on along the minus strand of OMRU01000019.1, from coordinate 7,002 downwards.
TATTGGAAGAAGGAGAATTCCAACCGATGTGGGATGATGTCAAATCTCAGCTTGCTGGTAAGAAGGTTGGTTTATTTGGTTCTTATGGCTGGGGCGGAGGTATCTGGATGACCTCTTGGGCTAGTGAAGCCTCATCTCTTGGGATTCAACTGGTTAATGATGGTGTAATCTGTTGTGGTCCAATGGATGATGAAACCGAGCAGAACCTTTTAGAAATGGCTAAGTCTTTAGCTTAGTAGTCTATCGTCTTATCGCCTGGAGCAATCCAGGCTTTTAAAATGAAACATGAAATCTTTTTATTTTGGTGTTTGTTCTAGGTTATACTAATTAAAAGGGATAGTGTTGCATTATGTTTGAGCAAAGTGGGTACTATCTCTATAATGGTGTTATTATGAAAATTGTCATTGTGGAAGATGAGAAGCAACAGCAGAAACTGTTAGCTTCCTATATCAGCAAAGCCTTAGACGAAAAAAAGATTCCTTGTGAAGTGAAGATTTACTCGGATGCCGAGACCTTTTTGAATGAATATGAAAAAGGCACTTCGATTGTTTTTATGGATATTGAGCTTCCGGGTATCAATGGCATGCATGCCAGCAAACGCCTTCGTGAGATGGATAATGAGGCCATTTTGATTTTTGTCACCAACATGGCTCAGTTTGCCATTCAGGGTTATGAAGTGGATGCCACCGACTTCATTGTCAAACCGATCAACTATTATTCCTTCAGCATGAAGTTAGAAAAGGCCTTGAGAATCTTGAGCAAGAGAAATCCAACGAAGACTATCCTTCTTCCTTTCCATGGAGAGGAAAAGGCTATCGCTACTAGCGATATCTTATATGTTGAGGTGGTCAATCACGATTTGTTTTATCACACCATTCAGGCGGAATATAAAGTCCACGCTTCCATGAAGAAGGCGATTGAGATGTTACAGGGTTTACCGTTTTCCAGATGTCATATCGGATATCTAGTCAACCTTGCCCATGTCAAAGAAGCCAACAAGAGTGAAATCACTCTTTCTAATGGTGAGGTCTTGAGTATGCCTCGTACGAGAAGAAAAGAATTCCTGGCCGATTTAGCGAATTATCTCAGCGGAGGCAAGAACTAGTTATGTTTTTTGGTACCATCAATTACATCAATTGTATTCTGGTGTTTGAATCTTACCTGGCTGCCTTCTTGCTTTGTGCCATCTATGAGAAGAAAAGCGGGTTTATCTGGAAGGGTATCCTTCTATCTTTGGCCGCTATGACGATTGGTTACTTCTTCCCGTTTTTCGCGTTTGATGGCATTTTCCCCAATGTCATGTATTGGGTGATGATGTATTCATTCTTGCTTATTCTTACTTTTCCTTCTATTCTTCTTTGTTATCACATCGATGTCCGTTCTGCCTTATCCATCACCTTTGCTTCCTATATGGTTCACCATATGGCCAATCTTTTAGAAGGCAATGTCATGGATATCCTGGCGTTTTACGCCGGGGTAGAGCAGGGTAGCAATCTTTATGTTCTTTTAAATTGCCTCACGTACTTCATCACTTTAGGTATTGTCTATGGTCTATTCTTCTTTGTCTATTTCAAGCAAAAGAAAGATCCTATCCAGGCTTCTTTCCATTCCATGCAGATCATTTTGTTCTCCTTTGGTGTTGTCTTGACTACCATTGTCATTTCTATTTTGGTTCGTTTCTATCCTTGGTTTAGTTCCACCTATGTTCTTTACATGGTTTCCATGTGGCAGAATTTGATCAGCTGCGTCATTCTTTCTTTGTTGTTTTATACCATTCTTCGTCACAACCATATGGAAAGTGAACTGGAAGTGGAAACAAGACTTCTGGAAGAAAAGAAGAAGCAGTATGAATTATCCAAAGAGAATATTGAATCTCTCAATATCAAACTTCACGATTTGAAATACCGCATGCAGATGTTAGCGGATAACAATGAGCAGGTCAGCAGAGATGACTTAAAGGATATCACTAAAGGAATTGGTATCTATGATTCTTTAGCCAAGACGGGTAACACACCTCTTGATATCGTTTTGACGGAATATGCTTTACGTTGTGAAAACAACCATATTTCCTTTACTTCTGTAGCGGATGGTAAATCCTTGGAGTTCATGACCCAATACGATATCTATACGCTTTTTGGTAACGCCATTACCAATGCCATTGAAGCGGTCATGAAATTAAAAGAAGCAGATAAACGTCAGATCTCTCTTGTCATCAAAAAGAAGAACAATGTTCTGTTGATTATCTTAGAAAACTACTTTGATGAAAAGCCTATCAAGAAAGATAGCGAACATCATATTATTTCGTCTAAAACAGATAAACTCAGCCATGGTTATGGCACCAGAAGCATGGCTATGATCGTTGAAAGATATGGTGGTACGATTCAAAGCGAAATCCACGATGATATCTATACTTTGACCATTGCGTTTTATACTAATGAGGAGTAAATCACGCTTCTGTTGATGTAAAACCACGCTCTTAGAATGCATAACCGCGCCCTTTTTATTGAAAGGGCTTTTTTTGTTTTGCTAGAATCCGGAAGCGGTTACAGATGCCATGCTGTGACTGCCAGAATTGCTCATACGGAGAATTCGGAAAGGGGATAAAATATGGCAAAAATGTCGAACAAGAAGTTCTTAGGCTTATGGTGCCCATTCTTAGCTGCCAGTGCTGCTTTAATCATCGGTGTCGAATGCACCATTCCACATGTCGCTACCATTCTTGATACCTATGTCAACCATGGTGATATGATCAAGACCAAGGCTGAAGGTACCGAAAACTGGGATACCAACTACTATTCTCAGACTTATGCTACTGCAACTGATGCGGGTGGTTCTACTGCTGCTTTAGCTGCCGGTAAGGAATTGGTCGAAGATATTGCTGATGAAGGTATGGTCTTATTGAAGAACAAAGATAATGCTCTTCCTATCTCAACTGATAAACAGATTACACTTTTGGGCCGTGGTGCTGTCGATCCAGTTTATGGCGGTTCTGGTTCTGGTAACGTCGATACCACTACCTGCGCTACTCCATATTCCGCTTTGACGAAAGCTGGCTATCGCATCAATGAGGATGCCTACAATTGGTTCAATTCCAATTATTCCAAGTATGACCGTCAGGCCATCCAGATGGATAAGTATGATAACTCTACTTTCTTCATCGGTGAAATTCCAACTTCCGCTTATGGTTTTAATCCAACTAGCAGCGATGTTGCTGTTGTCTTCATCTCTCGTTGTGGTGGTGAAGGTCTTGACCTTTCTACCGATTTAAAGAGAGATTCCCAGACCACTGCTTCTCAGGCTAAGATTGCTGCTAATGCCAATACGGCTGCTGAGGTTGCCAATTATGTCGATGGTCAGCACGAACTTGAATTATCCAAGGAAGAAAAGGATATGATCAGTTTTGCTAAGACCAACTATAGCAAGGTTGTCGTTGTCCTGAATGAATCCACTACCATGGAAATCGGTTCTTTGAAGAACGATGATGGTATCGATGGTATCATCTGGGCTGGCTCTCCAGGTCAGACTGGCTTCAATGCCTTAGGTTCCATCCTTGCTGGTAAGGTCAACCCATCTGGTAAGACTCCAGATTTATATTCTGCTGATTTCACTGCTGATCCAACCTTTGCTAACTTTGCCATCAACTCTGTTAACGAATACACTGGTTCTTATGAATCTAGCATTCTTGCTGGTGACTCTAACACCACCAAGGCTCACTTTGTCGCTTATGAAGAAGGTATTTATGTTGGATATCGTTATTATGAAACTGCCGCTGCTGAAGGTAGCTTGAATTACAATGAAGCCGTTGTCTATCCATTCGGCTATGGCTTAAGCTACACCACCTTTGCTAAGGAACTTGTCAGCCACGAAGTCACGGATACTAACGTCAAATTAAAAGTCAAAGTCACCAATACCGGTTTGGTCGCGGGTAAGGAAGTTGTTCAGGCTTACTATAGCGCTCCATACACCAAGGGCGGTATTGAAAAAGCCTCTACTGTCTTAGGCGACTTTGAAAAGACCAAGTTGCTTGCTCCAAATGAATCTGAAGAAGTCACTTTGTCTATCGCCATCGAAGATATGGCTTCCTATGACTACAAGAACGAAAAGGCTTATGTTCTTGATGCTGGTACCTACACCGTTCAGGTCAAGGAAAACTCTCATGAAGTCACCAAGGACAATAAGGGCAATGAATTAGCCTTCACCTTTGATAGAAACAAGAAGGTCTATAAGGGCAACGATCATCGTCCAAGCGATAAGACGGAAGTCACCAACCAGTTTGATGATATCTCTGCTTACTTCGATTCTACCGGTACGACTTTGTCCCGTGCTAACTTTGCTACCACCTTCCCACAAGGTGCTACTGCCGCTGAAGCCGATGCGGATAACATCACATTAAATGGTAAGACCATCACTCAGCTACTTGCCGCTTATCAGAACGTCAACAACGATAGTGATGTCATGCCAACCATGGGTGAAAATAATGGCCTTACTCTCATCGATTTACGTGGTAAGGATTATGATGATGAAGCCTATGATCAGCTTTTGAATCAGCTCACGGAAGAAGATTACAAGAACGCTGCTGCTTATATCAGCAACAACGCTTATAACACTCCAGCTATCGAATCTATCGTCAAGCCAAAGACCGAAGACCACGATGGTCCTCAGGGCTTCTCTACCTTATTCGGTAAGCTGAACAATGTCACTGCCTATACTTCTGAACCACTTCTTGCTGCTACCTATAACAAGAGCCTAGCCAAGGCCATGGGTACGATGGTTGGTGAGGAAGCCTTAGCCATGAATCCACTTTATTCTGGTTGGTATGGTCCAGCCATGAACACTCACAGATCTCCATTTGCTGGCCGTAACTTCGAATATTATTCCGAAGATGGCGTCTTAGCTGGTAAGATCGCTGCTGAAGTTGTCTCTGGTGCTGCTGACAAGGGTGTCTTTGCCTACATCAAGCACTTCGCCTTAAACGATCAGGAAACCTGGAGAACTGCTGGTTTATGCACCTGGGCTAACGAACAGGCCATCCGTGAAATCTATCTCAAGCCATTTGAAATTGTTGTCAAGAATGCCAAGACTACCATCAAGTACATCGCTGATGCTGAAGGTAATACTGCCACCAAGGAAATGAATGCTTCTACTGCTGTCATGTCTTCCTTCAACAGAATCGGTACGACCTGGGCTGGTGGTTCTAAGGCCCTTATGACTAACGTCTTAAGAAATGAATGGGGATTTAGAGGTGTTGCTATCTCCGACTTCAATTTATACACCTATATGTCTTCCGATCAGGGTATGAGAGCTGGTACTGATATGCAGTTGACCTGGAACAAGGCTTATCAGGATACGGAATCTGCTACTGCTCGTATTGCCATCCGTACTGCCTTACATAACCTTCTTTACACCATTGCCAACTCCAATGCTATGCAGGGTGTTGCTCCTGGCACCATCATCACCTATACCATGTCTCCATGGAGAATCTGGTTCATCGTTCTTGATGTTGTCTTAGGCTTATTTGTTGTCTGTGGTACCACTTGGGTTATCTTCCGCGTGAGAAATCACAAAGACGAAGAAGCGAATAACTAATTCTAATTTATGATGAATATGAGGTCAGGATTATCCTGACCTCATTTCTTTTCTTGAAATTCTAAGTAAAATGATTGCAAAAAGAAAAAAGTTAGTTATGATTAATTGATAAGGAGAAGTGATTTTATGGAAAAAGATAATGTTAGAATTCAAGATGATTTATATCAGGCGGTCAATGGTGAATGGTTAAAGACTGCCGTTATTCCCGATGATCGTTCTACCGCTGGTGGTTTTTCTCAGCTCGATCAGGATGTTGAAAAACTGATGATGGCGGATTTCAAGGCGCTTGCTGAAGGAAGTAAGAAAACCGATATCCCAGAAATGGCGGATGCCATCAGACTCTACAAGAAGATTATGAATGTCTCTCGTCGTAACAAGGATGGTATCAAACCTCTTTTACCACTCTTAGAGAAGATTAAATCGATTCACAATGTTAAAGAATTAAATGAGAATGCCTTCTCTTTGACTTTGGCTGGTGTTGATCTTCCTCTCAACTGTGGTGTAGATGTCGATATGAAGGATGCCACGAAGCATTCCTTTGTTGTCTTAGGTCCAAATATCATTCTTCCTGATACCACTTATTATGCTGATGATAATGAATCTGGTAAGAAATTATTATCTGTCTGGTCTAGTATGGCTAGCCAGTTATTAACCTTTACTCCTTTAAGTAAGGAAGAACAGGATGAATATTTAAAAGATACTCTTGCTTTTGATTGCTTAGTCGCTAAGAGCGTCAAGTCTCAACTGGAATGGGCCAATTATGTCAACAACTACAATCCAATGAGTTTAACTGAAGTTGCCAACATGGTTGCTCCATTTGATTTAAAGGGATTATTAGAAGCTTTGTATCATAAGGATACCCCATCTGAAGTCATCGTTTATGATCCAAGAGCTATCAAGGAAATGAAGGATTACTTCAATGAGAAGAATTTCTCTTTATATATCCATTGGGCTTATGTGATGGCTTTGGTTTCTTCGTCTAAGAATCTTTCTGAAGAGATGGAACATATCTCGACGACCTTTGTTCGTACCCTTCGTGGTATCAAGAAGGATCCTATCCTTGAAAAGCATGCTTATCAGGTTGCTAGTCAGGTCTTTTCTGAACCAGTTGGTGTCTATTATGGTAGAACCTATTTTGGCGAAGAAGCAAAGAAGGATGTTATCTCTTTAGTCAAGAAGATCATCAAGACCTATAAAGAAAGAATGGCAAACAATTCCTTCTTAGCTGAACCAACCAAGAAGAAAGCCATTTTGAAACTCGATACCATTGAAATCAAGATGGGTTATCCAGATACCATCAATGAATTCTATTCCAGCCTGAAGGTCAAGGAAGAAGATTCTCTTCTTGATACCATGAAGAAGATTCAGACAGCTAGAATTCTTCGTGAATTAAATAAGTTACATAAGAGTGTTGAT
>OMRU01000190.1 GCA_900313465.1 uncultured Clostridia bacterium | reverse complement strand
TTTAAATATCTTTTCATAAGAGTAATCCTTACTTAAATTGTAACATGTTTTAAAGGTATTACAAGTGAAATTCCACAAGTTGAGGCATTTAAATTCCCAAACTTGAGGCGTTTTAATTCCCAAACTTGAGGCGTTGAAATTCCTGAACTTGTGGATTTTGCTATAAAAAACCTCCACATCACGAGGATATGGAGGTGATAATCAAATTAGGCGTCTAATTCTTTACCGGTCAAAAGGCGATAGGCCTGGAGATATTTGGCGATGGTCTTTTCGACGATATCTTCAGGAAGAGTCCAATCGTGTTTGTTAGACTTGAGCCAATCTCTGGCAAACTGCTTATCGAAGGATGGCTGAGGCTTGCCGGCTTCATAGCCTTCAAGTGGCCAGAAACGAGAAGAGTCAGGAGTGAGCATTTCATCGGCGATGAGAACGTTGCCGTTTTCATCTAAACCAAATTCGAATTTGGTGTCAGCGATGATGATGCCTCTATTTAAAGCGTAGTCAGCACATTTCTTGTATAAGGCAATCGTATAGTCTTTGATCTTTGTAGCATATTCCTTACCTTTGCCAGGGAACTGCTTTTCTAAGACTTCAATAGAACGTTCGAAGGAGATGTTTTCATCATGATCACCAATCTCAGCTTTGGTGGAAGGAGTGTAGATTGGCTCTGGAAGTTTGCTGGATTCAGTCAATCCTTCAGGAAGGGTGATACCGCAGACTTTACCAGTCTTCTGATAACTTGCCCAGCCAGAACCGGTGATGTAGCCTCTGACGATACATTCGATTGGAATCATCGTCAACTTCTTACACATGATGGTTCTACCTTCAAATTCTTTGCTCTGGAAGAATCCAGGCATGTCTTTGACATCTGTGGAGAGAAGATGATTCTCACAGATATCCTTTGTGTAGTCGAACCAGAACTTACTCATCTGCGTCAAGACTTTACCTTTGTTGGTAACAATGTTGTGGAGAATGACATCGAAACAACTGATACGATCGGTGGCAACCATAATCAGGCTATCGCCGTTGTCGTAGATCTCTCTTACCTTACCTTCTTTGATTGGTTTCATGGTTTTTGTTTCCTTTATTCTTGTTTGACAACAGCATATATTTTAATCATTGCTTGAATAATAGCCAATAGAAAAATTGAAACTTAAAAAAGAAACCGGTACCTCATTTAAAAAGCATGAGAAATACCTTGATTTGTCACAAAGTGACTATTCTTAGCAAGTGTTACATTTATAGATAAAAAGTACATATTTTATTAGGAAATATATACTTAAACATTTATAATAAGGTTATTAACTAAATCTTCATTGATTATTAAGGTGTTCATAGTAAAGGAGTTTATATGTTTTTTAAAAGAAAACGGGATGACTCAACCCATGAAGCCATCGTAGAAAATGATTCTCAGACTATGGATTTTTCGTGGAGAGGTGACTTCAAAAGAGGCGCTTTTCTAGTCAGGAAAAATCTGTTTACGTTTATTCTTTCTATCTTACTATTTTCTTCTTCTTTGATCTTTCTTTCTTTAGGCGTCGGTATCAAATATAACATCATCGATAAGATGTGCGAGATTTATGATTCTTATCAATTACAAAGTTTTTCAATTGACTTAAATTATGGCTTACGTGATGATGAATCTGAATTTACTCTTCATCAGGACTTTCTTGATGAGGTGGAAAAGTCAGCTGACATCTATAGACCAGATTCTTTCCATTTGGATTTTGAAGAAACCATACCTTTATTCAGAGATGATCTTGCCAAGGAGAATAAAAAACACTACAAATATTCCTCCATTCCGAATTGTTATGGTGAACCAGGTTTACAAAGTCTTGCTGTCGATGATGATTTCTTAAAAAAGAGTGGATTTAGTCTTTCTAGTGGTGTTTTGCCTAAAGAAGAAAATGATATTGCCTTATCGCTTTATGCGTTTAAGACCTTACAGGATTATGGCTTTGTGGATGCTCTTGATTCCACGTATGTTCTTTATCCAGACGATTTGATTACTGAAGAAAATATTCTAAATCATTACTTCCAGGGTGTTGATACGGAAAGCAAGGAAGTGAAGTATTATCGATTGACAGGATTTATTGATACTAACTTTGAAGAAGAAACTCTTGGTAAATTCATCAACACGGAAATCCATTATAATGATAACACTAGGTTACCTAATTCTATTCTGAAATCTTTGGACCGCGGTTCTCTTCATTCTTGTGTCTTTGTTCCCAAAAAGGAAAAAAGTATCGACAAATATTCTGAAAGAACAATTCATAGCCGGAAGTTGAGTTATAAAAATGATGATTCTTTCCAGTATGGCTATTTCCCTTCTCATGAACATACCTTATTCTTTGAAGAAGGAAAACAGACTACTCAAGAAAATGAAGTCTTAATCAGCATGGATGGTTATTTATCTTTGCTAGAAGCATCCTTGCGTGAAACTTCACGTAAGCATGTCTATGCACCAGGAGAAATCTATTCAGATATATATCAAGAACACCCTTTAAGTTACACGTATTCCAATCGCGATGATGTCTATCATGTCTATATTCCTGACTCTGCCATACATGCTATAGCGTTTGGTCATTACAAAGAGTTCAAGGATGCGGAAACCTTCAAGAATTTCTACGAAAACAAAGACGTAGAGAAGTATGGAAAAAATCAGAATCATAACCTCTATATCACCAGCTATGATCC
>OMRU01000047.1 GCA_900313465.1 uncultured Clostridia bacterium | reverse complement strand
CATCAATCTATATGAAGTGTCTTCTTCAAAACCCCGGTCTTGGGGCAAAGCACAAGCGATTATTCCATTAAAGGGAGTCGTGCCATCTTTGTATTGCTTCGCTTTTTTCTGCATGTATAGTTGTTTCTCTTCTTCTGATTCAAATTGCGGTTTGACCGGAAGTGGAACAGGACGGAAAAGGAACGAGCAGTTTTCACTTGGATACGTCAATAGAGCATCTTTGATTTGTTCTTTATGCTTATCAATGAATTCATTTAAGTTCAAATCCCATTTGCTTTCATAGAAAACTATAATCTCTTGAGGGAGAGGAGGGACAGGATGGTTGTATGTCCAACAAGATATACGTGTGAATTTTGAATCTTCCATATGGCAAATGGTATTTAGTTTATAATCAATGATGCTATTCCGGGTTCAAAGTGTTCCATCCACCGTAAGCAGTCAATACAGATTAAGCCATTATTTTCTTTGATTTGTCGGCAGATAGTATGACCGAATACTTGTTTGTAGGGTGAACCTTCAAAAAGATTATAGTTCTCCAAAATGGCCTTGCTTCCAAAGTCGGAACTTACGCCATCACACAAAGCGCGCAGGAAATTCATCTGAAAACCTGTCAGTCCCTTCAACTGCTCTTCGAAGAGAGCTGAACACTGCGCCAGCAATGCTTCTACACCACGACAAAAATCCTGTTCTGTTGTGACCTTCTCTGTCTCAGCCAACACATTCCAGGCTAATTGCTGCACATACGAGGAATTACCCTCTACCGTTTCACATATACGCCGGGCAAAATCTTCAGAAATCTGTTTTCCTTGACTCTCGAACCTCGAACAGATAAAGGGCACCCAATCGGCTGTAGGAATCTTGTCCAAATACATCATTTCGCCGAACTGATAGAAAGGCATCTTACGGTTCAGGAACAGTCTGGTCATCATGTGCTTCTTACTACCGAAAAGACAATACGATACATGGCGCTGATGTTGCCAAATGCCGCGTAATCGCTTCTGAATGGTCAGCGAATCAGCCATCTCGCCTATCTGTTGAAATTCGTCGATACATACCACAATATGCATGCCTTGAGCTTGACCTATCACCTCGGGTAACTGCAGTATCTCTTCTGGGTCGTAATTCTGTGGAGTAATGCCCAATGACAGAGAGATTTCAGACATGGGCTCTGGCGAAAAAGCAATTTTGGGAGTCAGTCTGACCAAGAATCGTTTGATGTGATCTATGACTTGTTCAGTCTTAGAGGCCGTCTGCTTCAATAGTTCAGAGGCAAAGCGGTTATAGAAATCATATTCGCTACGACAATCGTAGATGTCGATAAACACGGTTTTTATCTTTGGATCAGTGATTTCATTCATGACCTTCATCGCTTCGATGATACAGAGTTTGTCACCTTTCTTGACTTTAGAGCCTTCAACAACAAAAGGTTTGCCATCGGCAAAAGGAGCCTGATGATAGGTGCCGACAAGTGGGGACTTGATATATTCTTCACCACTACTTAGCGTCTTTCCTTCTTCATGCTCATCTTTTTGGACGACTGGATTACTACTAGTCACATTCTTTTCGACGACCACAGGAGTCATTTCTTTGGTCAGTTTGATCTTGATTCCTTCATCTTCGACTTCCAAAGATGAGATATTGGCTTTTTCAAAAAGATGAATGACGTTTTCAATTTCTTCTAATTTCATTATTTGCCCTCCTTTTTCTCGACAAGGTCAACCACATTCTGTACGGTGATGAGTTGTTTTAATTCTTCGGGCTCGATCTTGATACTGAAATGAGTTTCTAATTCCAAAGCCATTTCCACGGCATAAAGAGAATCAAAACCCAAGTCTTCTTTCAATCTGGCAGAAGGCTTGATCTTTTCTTCATCGACATTGGCAGTATCAATCAATAGTTGTTTAATGACATCGTACATAATTAACCTCCTAAGGAAATTATTTTCCTTTGTTCTTTTCTGATTCCCAGAAGTTATTCAAGAAGATCTTATAAGCCCCTTCAGTAAACGGTGGCTTGCTAAGATTTTCTAGTTCTTCTGGAGAGAGAAATCCCTGCTGACGGAATAATTGACCAGCAAGAGTGAATTTATTCAAGTAGCGAGAAATCTTGTTCTCGTTATGTAAATCAAGTAAAGTCTTCATCTGTGGTACAAGTATGGCAGTGTAGTTGTTTTTTCCACAAATGGCATCATGCTGCATGAGCAAAGACTGATAAGCTGCTTTGGCTTCAGTGTAGGCACAAGAAGAGATGATGATGAATCTCTGCTTTTCATTGTAGTAACGGAAGCCATGGAATGATTGACCATTTTCTGGCGCCTTTTGTCCTTCATAAGTCGCCATCATGCTAAGAAGTCTATCTGTGATTACTTTCATCACACCTGGCATAGAGAAGAAGTATAACGGATAAGATGCAATGATGATATCCGCAGTAAGAATCTTTTCCTTAAGAGGAAGAATATCATCATTGCGGATGACACATTCACCAGCCGTTCTTCCCCAGCAGGAAAGACAACCTAAGCATGGTTTTACATTCAGATCGGAAGCATTGACGATTTCAATATCTAGCTTATTATCTTCATTTAGACCCTCTAAGAAGGCCTTGGTGACCACAAGAGTGTTGGAACGATTTCTATTTGGCGAACCGTTGATGACTAAGACTTTCTTGACTTCGTCCTTGTTCCAATTAGTTGCCATAGATGTTTTCTTTCTTGACAGCGGTGAAGGTCATGCTACCCTTGGAGTAGACGACATCATCGACTTTGACAATGGCATCAAAGGTAGTAAGTGGACCCATGACCTTGGATTTGCTAACCGTGATGATTAGAGTATCACCAGGAATGACAGGCTTGACGAACTTGAAGTTATCGACCTTCAACAAGACCATGATTTCATCTTCTTTTGGACCCTCAGTCGCATCGATGACTAAGGAGCAAAGCTGAGCACAAGACTCGATGATCAGTACGCCAGGCATAATCGGATTACCGGGGAAATGACCCATGAAATATGGTTCATTGACAGAGACATTCTTTAAACCGGTAGCGGAGACGTTTGGTTCTAATTCCAGGACCTTTTCAATCATCTGGAAAGGTGGACGTTGCTTGATCTTCTTATTGATATCGTTGATGTTCATGACACTTTTCATTATAAGGATAAACCTCCATCAAGAGTGATGACCTGACCGGTCAGATAAGAAGATTCATCGCTGGCAAGCATCGAGACGACATTGGCGATATCTTCTACTTCACCTAGGCGCTTAAGCGGAATGACAGAAAGATATTCATCCATCTTTTCCTGGGGGATGTGATCAAGCATTTCGGTCTTGATGAAACCAGGAGCGACAGCATTGACTCTGATACCATATCGGGCAAGTTCCTTAGCGGCGGTAGCGGTAAAGGCGTTAACCGCACCCTTGGTGGCAGAATAGACGGTCTGACCAGCAAGAGCATATTTACCAGAGACAGAAGACATATTGATGATGACACCTTTTTTCTTTCTCATCATCTTTAAGGCAGCCTGTTGAGTGCAATAGAAATAGCCTTTGACATTAAGATCAAAACATTCATCGATGTTTTCCTGGGTCATCATGAGAAGGTATTCATCTCTAACGATACCTGCGTTGTTGACTAAAACATCAATCTGACCAAACTGAGAAGCGACATCCTTGATCATCTGCTTGACTTCAGCAAGCTTAGAGCAATCGCACTTGTAGGCGATAGCCTGGCCACCATTCTTCTTGATGGTCTCGACAACTTCGTTGGCGGGACCTTCAGAATGGGAATAGTTGACGACAGTGGTAAATCCATCTTTGGCAAGACGGATGGCAACGGCTCTACCAATACCCTTGGAAGAACCGGTAACAATAGCAACTTTCATAGAATACTCCTTTATTCTCTAGCTAAGATAACGGCAGTATAAGAACCGCCAGAACCATAAGCAGTGACTAAGACATATTTAAGGTCCTTGGAATAGACAGTCGTCTTCTTTACGCCATCGGCAGTAAGGAGGTAGGCCATCTTATCTTCCTTGACCATATCGGATAAAAGAAGGGAGGCATCCACAGCAGAAAGCATAGCGGCGGCAGCTCTCGCTTCGCCAACTCTGGCTTTAGAGCAGATGACTGGAAGACTATCCATCTTCGAACCAAAGACTCTTCGATAAGACTGCATTTCGACCTGATCGACTTCCTTCATACCATTGGCAAAACCAGAGATAGCAGAAATGTCATCAATGGTAAGATTAGCATCAGCTAAAGCCTGTCTGATTGCTTCATCAAGACCTTCACTAGAACCCTGTAAGGTACCAAATTCACAATCTCTATGAGCCATACCATAACCGACGACAGAAGCGTACTTCTTGACACCTCTCTTGTTGGCGCTAGTTTCACTTTCTAAGATCATCGTGACACCACCATCAGAAAGGACAAAGCCATTATGATTGGAATATGGTTCAACATAGTCATCCGCAACAAGATTCAAAGCGGTGGCAAGTTCGCTGGTGACAGAGATGTTTTCATCGGAACCAGAGGCGACGATGATGTCTTCTCTGTTGTTCTTGATGATGTTACAGGCATATGGGATGGCGGCTAAACCAGACTGGCTACCATTGGTAATGGTAACGTTATAACCCTTGATGCCGGTGAAGATGGAAAGATAACCAGCTGCGGCATTATAGACGGTGTTTGGGAACTTGAAGGCAGAACCGCTGGCATTACCTTTTTCAGCGATGGATTCTTCAAAAAGACAACCCATGCCCATAGCACCTTCGGCAGTACCATCGACAATACCGATACGAGTGGCGTTTTCGTCAGTGATTTCAATATTGGCATTCTTTAAGGCTAAGACGCCAGAAAGAGTTTCAATCTGAGAAACGGTATCCCACTTTCTATAGATAGACATTGGAATACCAGCAGACTGCATATCTGTATTGGAGACAACAGAGTGGACATTGCCACCTTCAACTTTGGCGCCTTCATTAAACTTGGCAACATAGTTCTCTAAACCATGACCAAGAGGAGTGACAAGACCATAACCGGTGATGACGACCTTGTCGTGATTTTCTAAACCTTTGACATCGCCGACATGCTTAGAGAAGATGATGGAAGCATTATTTCCACCAAAGGCGAAGGAGTTGTTCATGACATAGTCAAGTTCCTTCTTTTTGGCAACATTGGGAACAAAGTCGATCGCACCAGCATTTTCTTTTAACTGAGCCATATCTTCAGGAGCAAAACCAAGAGTTGGTGGGACAATGGAATTGGTTAAAGCTTTAATGGAGAAGATGGCTTCAATAGAACCGGCAGCACCAAGACAGTGTCCGACCATAGGCTTGGTGGAAGAGACACATAAATCAGCGTTATCTTCGCCAAAGATGGTCTTTAACGATAAGAATTCCGCATAGTCGTTCTTGTGGGTACCAGTACCATGGGCGTTGACATAACCGACATCCTTTGGAGAAATACCAGATCTTTCAATCGCCCAGTTGATGGCGTTCATCTGACCTTCGCCGTCTTCTCTTGGAGCGGTGATGTGGTGAGCATCAGTAGAAACACCAGAACCCAAGACTTCACAATACATCTTGGCCTTTCTCTTCATGGCGTGTTCATAGCTTTCAACGACTAAGATACCACTGCCTTCACCAAGGTTGATACCGGTGGTGTGGTTAAAGGAAGAGCACTGCTTTTCATCCATGGCATGTAAAGCCAAGAAACCGGCATATGGAACAGAAGCAAAAGCATCAGTACCACCGCAAATGACGACATCAGCCTTGTTGTCGCGAATCAAATCGCAGGCATAGGAGATGGACATGGTACCAGCAGCACATGCGTTGGCAATTGTGGTGACAACACCACCGGCATGGACAAAACCAGCGACCTGAGAAGCGATAGCAGACATTGGCATCTGCTTGATGTTCTTGCTGTCCTTGCCGTTTTTATAATAATCTTCAATGGAGACGACACCAGCGACACAGTTACCGATGATGACAGAGACTCTGGTATCATTTTCAAAGTCGTTAAGGTTAGCATCCTTCATAGCTTCTTTGGCAGCATGGATACAAAGCTTGCTGGCTCTATCCATGTAGAAGTCAGAATGGATATCTTCTAATGTGTCATCTACTTCACTAGCGACTTTGGCATAGCATCCTTCGGTGGAGATGCTTTTGATTTCTTTGGTGCCAGAGACACCCTTTATGGCATTATCCCAGCATTCCTCAACACTCTTACCGATAGAGGTGATCATACCTAAGCCGGTGACAACGCAGCGATTCTTGTTTTCAGTCATTCTTTGTTTACCTCGAAAATAGTTTGAAATTGGAACAATTAATAAAAAAAGTGGCCGAAGCCACTTTCATGATTTTTCGTTTACTTCTTGTTAGCAATGATGTAAGCAGCAATAGTGTCGATGCTTCTGAAGTTTTCCTTGGCAACGCCAGTCATGGAAACCTGATAGGTATCATCAATGTAAGAGATGATTTCGATGGAATCGATAGAA
>OMRU01000048.1 GCA_900313465.1 uncultured Clostridia bacterium | reverse complement strand
AGATTCTACTTTTTGTTTTCCTTTTTGAAATAATCCAGATAATAGACCTTTCTTTTCATCTTTTACTGTTCCATTGAATCCCTTTAATTCAACAACTAAATCAGATAATAGATTTGGAAATCACTTTACTTTCCTTTAATCCTTGGGTGTTTATATTTGCTGTTCTTTTGTATATTTTGCTGATGTCGATTCGTTACCTCTCTTATCGCTTTTGCTTTAGTGAAAAAAAGATGCGACTATATTTTAGGGAGCAAATATAAAACATGTTATTACTTGATAATGTAACTAAGAAATATCAAGGGAATCTTATCTTGGATGAGATCTCGTATGAATTTCCAGATGCTGGTTTTTATGTTATCCATGGTGACAATGGCTGTGGTAAGACCTCTCTGTTTTACCTTCTTTCAAACATGGATAAAGAGTATTCAGGTCACATCTACTACAATCACAAACTGTTAAAAAGATTTTCTAGACGAGAAAATGTGATTTATCAAAAGGATATTATTGGCTTCATTTCATCTACACACAATCTTATTGAAGAATTAAGTCTTGAAGACAACTTGTCGCTTTTTGGGGTTGAAGATACCACTTCTTTTTCGAACTTTGACTTAACCAGAAAACCGAACACTTTAAGCGGCGGAGAAGAAATGATCTTCACCTTAAAGCTTTTTTCTCTTTTGAAGAAAAAAATTTATCTGCTTGATGAATGCACATCCAATTTAGATGATGCCACATTTTTGGAGGTGATTTCCTTATTGCAAACATTAAGTCAGGATAATCTGGTAATCCTGACAAGTCACGATAGCAGAAGAATATCTGGCTGTGAATTATGGTTGCAAAACCATAAACTTTATCATAAATAATTATGTTTCTCTTAGCTTAGAGAAATAGAGACCCGCATAAGGACTTGCGTCTTGCAAAAGAGATAAAATATCATCATAATAATCAACGCAAGAAAAAGAAGGAATCAACATGGATAAGATAAAAGAAAAAGTGCAAGGCCTTATCGATAACCACTTTGTTTTATTGTCCTTGGGATTGTTTATCCTTTTATCTTTTGCATTGTTTTTCAATCTTTGGTTGAACCCTGTTCATGACTTTGATGAAGCCAGACATGGAGTAAACGCCTATGAGATGATTCAAGAACGGAATTGGATTGCCAATTACTATAATGGTGAGGTGGATTATTATAATCTGAAACCACCACTTTCTTATTGGATGATTTCTCTTTGTTATCTGATTTTTGGGTATCATCCTTTTGCGTTACGTTTTTATTCTGCATTCTTTTCTTTGGCTGGAAATGTCGTGCTTTATTTCTATGTCAAACATAAATATGGAAAGACATCGGCACTCATTTCAGTTCTCGCGTTCTTAGGATGCATCAATCTATTTGCTTATCATGGCGTTAGAAGTGGTGATGCAGATGGTTTATTTATCTTTTTATTCATACTAGGTTACACCAGTCTAGGTAGATCTAGTGAAAAACCACAATGGATATATTTATCTGGCTTGTCGTTTGCCTTGATGTTTTTAGCCAAGAGTTTTCATTCCTTTATCTTTATCCCTATTGTTTTCTTCTATCTTTTATTTACTAAAGGATTTAAGAATATCGGCTGGTGGAGATTGATTCTGTTCTTCTTGTGTTCCTTGTTACCGATATTTTTATGGGGTATAGCTCGCTATTCTTTTGATGGATGGGCATTTATTTCCAGGATGTTCACCTTTGATTTACTTCAAAGAACAAGTGAAGCAGGTTTTGAAGGACATGAATCGACTATCTTTTATTATTTGCGTGCCTTTGTGTTCAACCCTCCGTTATTGATTTCTCTTGTTTTATCGGTGATTTATCTAATTTGGAAAATCAAGAAGAGGGAACCTTTGTCCAACGAAGCAAAACTCGTTTTGATTTCCTCCCTTTCTATCTTTGGTTTCTTCTCTTTATCCAAAACCAGACTGGATTGGTATGTGGATATCGGCTATATTCCTTTGATTGTGGCTTTGTCTGTTTTGATAAGAAAATTCTTGAATGAGATTCTTGTCGATCGACCAGGTTTGATCAAGACGAGAAAAGTTCTTGCTGTTTGTTTACCTTCAATCATGACCATCTCCGCCTTGATATCTTCTTCGATAGGGTTTATCACTCCTATGGTAAACAAGATGGATGAGGTCCATCAGCTGTTATTGAATTCTGATATTCAAAATGGAGCTTTAATCTATCTTTCAGAAGAATATCATCATAAGCCTACTCAGTCCTATCTGATTACCATGGAGTTTGCTTTTGATGGAAGAATGAAGATTGCTTCGCTTGAAGAATTTGAATCAGATGATATCAGTAATTCCTATTATCTTTCTTCAAAAGCAAGCCTTCCTATCGATTATGAGAGTGTTTATCAAGTGATCAATTCAACTGATACTTGTACGATTATCCAAAAGAAATAATGTCTCTTATCAAAGACAACTTAGGACTAAAATTATTGAGATGTTAAAATAGCCATTGCGTTATGCAATGGCTATTTCTAACTATTGAGTTGAGTTCCTTTAGGTTTAGTGTGCTTGCTAATTTGCTTCATGATGAGATCAAAAGTGACACCAAGAATAACAAAGATGATAACACTCAATAATAAGTAGATATAGTTTTGCCCTTCGCCGAAGAAGAATTGATGCTGGAAGATCACGTTATGAATGAAGGATAGGATGATCAAATGGGAAAGATAGACAGCGCCAGATCTCTTACCAAGCCAACTAAGGCCAAAGGAGAGATAAGGGATATGACCGACAAGTAAAGCTAAGGAATGAATGACATAGGTGCCACTGATACAGAAAAAGAACGCAATTAGGGCATCAAAACCTTTTAGTACTGCATTGAACTCACCACCGGCTAAGACACCGGTGAGAATGGCACCAAACTGGTAATAGCAAATTAAGGAAATCGCAACAATCAAACCTTCTGCAACAAGGCAATTGATGATTCGATAGGTGATTGATTTCTTGGTATGTTCGACGGCATCCAAGAAATTGAATTTCTTCAGATAACTAGCTAAAAGCATAATGGCTACAATCAGCGGATAAGAGTTGATGGCATAGGGTAAATATGGACCGATGAACTGACCCATGACAAAGGATAGTGATAATAGTCCAATGATGGTGGAAATTAATCTGGCAGGTTTGTTGATGACGTGGTCGACAATCAGATAGAAGATGACGCTAGAAAACCATAGGGCATATAAGTACCAACCAATACCGCCGGTGATCAAGACTTCGATGCTGAGGATGCCACTTTCTGGAAAGTGAATCATGAAAGCTAAAGGCTCTGACATCAGTGTATATAATAAGGCATTTCCAACACCTTCCCAGGTGGCAACATTCGTGCTCATCACAATGATGATCTGTAACAAGTTACCGACAGTCCATAAGCCAAGTAAAGGAAGAAGGAGTTGTTTGCTTCTTCGGATGATGTTCTGCTTTATGGTTCTTTTCCCGGGGGTATAGTTATATCCAGAATAAAATAGGAATACGGCCATCAGGAATGGAAAAAAGCAATAGATCAATTGGAAGGAACTGCGGATGGTTGTGGCATCTTCAAGTGTGAAAAGGTGAGCATGGAAGAAAATGACGGCAAGTATGAGGAAGCCTTTGACAATATCTTGTGCGGTAGATCTGTTATTAATATTAGTTTGCATACATGAATTTCTTTTATCGAAGTTATTATATAACTTAGATGGAATTTTTCCTATGTGAAATCCTCAAAGGCTACCTATGTTCCTAAGAATGTGGAAAAATGAAAAAGGCTATCCCAGATGGGATAACCTCTTCCTCAATAATCTGTTAATTATTATCTAAACGTAAGAAGACGATGCTCACGACCAATCCGGCAACTGCTAAGACACTTAAGACGATCATGACGATTTCCAAAGTGTTGAGAAGAATGATCCAGGTTGGTGTAACATCGATGATACGAACACCTTCGGCTAAGCCGTTCATGGCGTTAGAATGAGCAACCATATAAAGAAGTCTATGAGTGGCTTCTCTCATCTCCCAGGCAAGACCAGCATACGTATCCGCATCGGAATATAAGGCGTCCTTATCAGCTTGACCATCAGGTAAATCATTACCATTGTAGATACCGGCAGAAAGGTTCATATATTCTTTATGGAAGAAATCGGAGACAGCAATACCAGTCATACCAAATTCGCCGCGCAAGACTTTCTTGATGAAGCCATGAGCGCCAGTCCAGATTGTACCAAGACGATTGAAACCAGTCATGACAGCAGCACACTTACCTTCTTTGATAGCAATTTCAAATGGCTTGAGATAGATTTCACGGATAGTCTGTTCATTAGCCCAGGTGTTTACACCTTCACGATTGGTTTCCTGATCGTTTAAGAAACAATGCTTTAAGTAACTGTAGACACCCTTGCTAGCAAGTCCTTTGATGACTTCAGAGACAATCTTACCAGAAAGGAGTGGGTCTTCAGAATAATACTCGAACGCACGTCCACCATAGACACCTCTATGGATGTTGACGGCAGGACCATAAAGACCAGAATAACCGGCCCAGAGGCAGTCTTCACCCCAGGTTTTACCATATTCAAGAATCAATTCTTTATTATAGGTGGCACTGGCCATGGAGTTGGCTGGATAGGCAATTGGGGTCTCGTTCTGATCAGGGTCGTTTTTGCTGACTGCAAGACCACGGTTGTTATTCTTAGAGACGTTATAGTTCATCATTGGACCAGTGGCACCATTATGATCGATGGTGACCGGTTTGTTGATGGAGGATAAAGCGCCAGTAGAACGTAAACCGGAGCTGAGTAATGTGGCCTGTTCTTCTAAACTGAGCTGGTTTAAAAGATCTTCCCATTTCTGGTCGTTATAGGGAATTTCATTACCATCCTTATCTTTGATCATATCGACTAAGGAGTAGGAAGTCTCATCACTAGAATAGGTAGGGAAATCCATCCTCTCATCATCTTCCATACCACGATAGTTGTAGTAGTCGCTATCAGATGCCATATCGCTGTTACCGGTAAGAAGAACCTGGTTGTTGAGATTGTTACCAGAGGCGTCATAACCAAATTTAGTTGTGCTTTCCCAGTTGTTGCGGCTGATGTAGGTGACGGAGTTATTTCCTGCATACTCATATTTGTTGATATCACAATCGTCGAACTGGTTGGTGATAGCCTGATCGGTGGTATCGGATAAGGAGTAGGTGACATCGTCAAAGTCATCAATGGTGATTTTCGAAACTAAAGATTTCTCTCCAGCGCTGGTCATACCATCAGCTAATGTCTTGTTCTTTGATGCAAGAATGTTATTGGTGGCTTCATGAGCATTGCTGGCTGCCGTGAAATAGTAATCCCCAGCAACAAGGACATAAGTCAGGGCATTATTGGCATCATAGCTTGCTAACTCGCTTTTCTTGACGTTGACGCTGATGGTCTGACTTTCATCTTTGTTCAGGACTTTGGTCTTGGCAAACTCAACAAGTTCAACGGAGGCTTTTTCAATGCCGTTTTCTATATCATAGGTGGTGTATGGCTTCTGGAGGTAGAATTCCACAGCTTCCTTACCTGCTATATCAGAGGTGTTGGTAACGTTGATTGATAATTTGTATTCATCACCTTCATCGGAAACCTGGAAGTCAGAATATTCAAATGAAGAATAACTTAAACCATAACCAAATGGATAAGAGACGACATCGTTGTAGTTGAAGGCGCCAACATTTGTTCTGTTTAAAACTTTGTCTTCATATCTTGTCTCGGTATAGCGATAGCCGTTATAGATACCTTCCTGATAGACGACGTATTTGTTGGACATCAGGAAGTTGGAGACTTTAGTTCCAGCATAGGTATAGTCACCAAAGTTGGCATAGACAGGATTGAGATGATTCGCCTTAAAGAAGGTGTCGACTGTCTTACCAGAAGGGTTAACCTTGCCAGTAAGGATGTCCGTAAAGGATAAGGCGCCGGTTTCACCTAAAGTTGGTGCCCATAAAAGAGCATCGATAGAGAATTCATCTTCAAAGTCGCACTGGATGGTATTCGCACTGTTGATAAAGACGATGATCTTGTGCAGTTTGCCTTCTTCCTTTAATTGTTTTAAGTGAGATAAGACATCTCTTTCTTCGTTGGTTAAAAGAAGATAGTTACCATTTCTTAAATCATCTTTGCTGCCGGTTGTGATATCTAAATCTTTACCTTCGCCACCGTTTCTACCGATGACAAACAAACCGACTTCTGCAGCATTATTTTTGCTTTCTGGCAATTTATCCCAGGGGGCTTCCTGAACCTTGAAGGAAGCTCCGATGCCACTCGAAGCACCTCTTCCATAGGTTTTACTTTCGACAGCATTCTTATAGAAGGAATATAAGTCCTGGTTTGCACCAGAAGAACCGGTGCCAGAATAGACTAAGTCTGCGCTGGTGACGGAATAGGCGTTGACTTTATCGCCTTCTTGTAAAGGAAGTGCGTTGTTGTTTCTTAGTAAGGTGATACCCTCATCGGTGACTCTTTTAGCGACTTTCTTGGCATTCTCTTTTACTTCTCTGACGGAGGAGAAATCAGAGGTGTAGTATTCGACATCCACAGGTTCACCATTTTCATTGACGACCATGTAGGTCTTAGCGCCTAAAAAGAAGTTGATGGCGGTAGAGTTTTCTAAAGCGATGACTCTTCCAACGGTGATGACACCTAAGGTCAAAGTGAAAATGTTGGTTAGAATTTTGGATAAATTAAATAGTTTTTTCTTGGTCATTAGGCGATTTCCTCCTTATTAGCCTTGACGGGAGGTATGTAGATGGCAAAATTGGAAAGCACGATAGCAGTTAACTCAAATAAGAGGACGATAACGAATGAAGGAGATAAATTTCCAATGGCTTGCATAGAAATGCCATCATAAAAGACAGTTGATAAATAGAGGTAAATATAGCGAATATAGAAAATAAAACCTAAAAAAGTAAATAATTCCAGGGCGATAGCAGCGTAGTTCTTTGTCCACTTGAAAAGACTCATAGCAACAAAGAAGATAAAGCCTAAAAGCGGGAAAAGAAAAGCAGTGATATGGTAATAACTCGTGCTGAAATAACTAGAGATATAGACGATGCTGCTGATCAGTGACAATATAGCGGCCACAAGCGGGAAATAAAAACCACGAACGGTTCTTTGGCGGAAAAAATTCACAAGCATATCTGTGATGACTCCTTTTCAATGGATATATAGGAGGCTAAATGCCTCCTATATATAGAAATTTAGTAATTTACGCAGGGATAACCCATGACAGCATCCCACTCCAGGACATAGTTTTCTGCAGTGAACTTCAAGCAGTCGATGAGTGGACAATGGGATTCCATGGTGGTGCCTTGGATGGCATCATTGTTGTTGGTCATGAGCTGGATGGTGTTTTTACCCTTTTTCAAAGAGACTTTGCCAAGGGTGAAATCAGCAAATGGAAGAGGAGTGGCAGTAGAATCAGACATGGCAGGAACGTTGCTGAAAGCGATAGGGGAGTAATCAACATCCACACCATTGATGGTGACTTTCCATTTATCGGAAGTGTAGGTGTAATCTTCGATGAACTGGGAAAGGCGGGCAACAAGAGTGACGTTAGAAATGTCCACGTCGCAGTTGAGCTGGAATGTCAAACCAAGACCTAACTGATAAAGGTAGGAGACATAGCGGTCATTGCTAGCGCCATAAGAAGAATCGTTGACGATACAGGCAGTTTCAGTAGCTGTACCAGAAAGACCTTTACCAACGATGCCCTTGAAGTTGACATCTTCCGCCTCGAAAACATAAGTTTGTTCACCGACAAGTTCGGTTGTAGATCTTGTCCAAGAGGCCGTCAGGGTGATATCACCATTGACAGCAGCAGTGAAATCATAGGCTTGGCCAGCGTTAGTCTTCCAGCCAGAGAAGTCATAACCTTTTCTAGTTGGATCAACAGAAATTTTGCTGACTAAATCACCAGAGACGACATGAAGGACTCTTGTGGCTGGTAAAGCACCATAGTAGCCATAATCAAAGGTGACGCTGAAAACCGTCTTGTTTGCTTCTAACCACTTGGCGTTTAAAGTGAAAGTGCCTTCGACGATGGTGTCAAAGTCATAAGCGAGAGTCAACTGGCTATCGGTATACCAACCATCAAAGACATAGCCTTCCCTAATTGGATCAGATGGCTTAGTCAAAGTCTTGCCTTTTTCGACTTCTACGCTGGTCACCTCGCTTCCACCATTGCTGTTAAAGGTGACGGAGATCATTTCCTTGGTAACGGTGACCTTAAAGGAAACAGATTTGCCACCGAAAGTAGCTTTGACTGTCTTGGTTCCGACGGATTTGCTATTTAATGCGGTGAAGGTGACTCTTTCATCCGTCATTTCCACTTCGGCAGTGGATTTATCGGCATATTTTACAGTCAGGACGCCACCGGCAGGATCAAAAGTTTCACCTAAGACATAGCTGACTTTTGTTGGCATGGTCTTCACGGTAATGGAGGCGACATTCTGGTCGCTGATCTTGCCGTCATTCTGACTGGTTTGATTCGAAGTATTGGTTTCTGTTGATGTCGTGACACTCGTCTGGCTTTCGCTAGAAGTTGAAGTGTTATTTCCACCGCACGCGACTAAGGAAATGGCGCTTGTGGTCAACAGAGCAAGTTTAAAAAGATTATTGAGTTTCATGATTATTTCTCCTGTAAAACAAACAACACAGCAGACCCAAGGGTTACTTGGGCCTGCTGGTATAAAGAGGACAAAATTGAGTTTACTGAACGTTGAAAGTGACGGTTCCAGTGTAGTGGCTGGCATTCTTGTTGGAATAAGCAGTGAATAACCAACCCATCATATACATCGTCTGATAGTATTCCAAATCGACATCGAAGGTGTATTCGCCGGCAGTAAGATTACCGCTGATTTCCACATAATCTGGAACTTCATAGCTAGTGCGGTTAGCCTTACCCATAACGGTCTTGGTGACAACCTTGGAAGTGACGCCTTCTGGGAGGTTATCGATATGGTAGGTGTATTCCTTCTTGGCAACGGCAGTTTCAGCATCCGTGGTGATGATATCAGCTGCGGTCTTATCTTCGTTTCTGTTGTACCAGGTACCATCGGCAGCCTGATAGTAGTTGACAATGAGGTTTCTACCAACTTCGGTGAAGTAGCTTAAGGCTGGGATGTCGACCTTCATGGTGAAGCTGCTATTGGCTTTTTCGGTGGTGGCATTTTCACCAGTCTTCATGGCAACATCATTGACGTGGATGGCGGAACGGACATCGATTTCAATGTTG
The DNA here is from genome assembly GCA_900313465.1 of uncultured Clostridia bacterium. Lineage (GTDB taxonomy): Bacteria > Bacillota_I > Bacilli_A > RFN20 > CAG-288 > Enterosoma. The sequence goes on along the minus strand of OMRU01000048.1, from coordinate 147 downwards.
GCCGTAGAGGAAACCCAACCATCCAAAGAGTAGGTGGCTGGAATGGTGATGATACCTTCAGCAGTTGGTGTACCAGTAATCAAGCCGTTCTGTAAGGCGAGACCATTGTTCTTCAAGGTAGCGACGGCATCATCAGTCAAGGTGAAG
>OMRU01000051.1 GCA_900313465.1 uncultured Clostridia bacterium | reverse complement strand
AGAGCATAGCCGATTACTTCTGCATTGAAGACACAGGAGTTAGCAATCGTGTAAAGGATATGATGCGCATTTTCTCTTAAGACAGTGACATCGCTAGCATTATCTTTCTTGGCCCATTTTGATTCCATGGAATCCAAGTTCAAATCACCACCAGCATAAGCCATCTGTTTCGCATTCATGTGAGACTGACCAGTAGAAAAGTCACAGATAACAGTACCCTTGAAACCCCACTCTTTTCTCAAGATAGTTGTGAGCAAGCGGTAATCACCACCAGTCCACTTTGTACCAATCTTGTTAAAGGAGGACATGATACCAGTAGCCTTGGCTTCTTTGACAGCAATTTCAAATGGTCTTAGATAGATTTCTCTGATTGCCTGTTCATTACACCAAACATTGACACCACCTCTATGAGTCTCCTGTTCATTCAAGGCAAAATGCTTCATATAGGTGTAGACGCCCTTCTTCAAGGCACCTTTGGTGACAGCTGCAGACATCTTACCAGAGAGAAGAGGATCTTCGGAGAAATATTCCGCCACACGGCCACCAAACTGACCTCTGTGGATGTTAGCACCTGGAGCATACCAACCAGAGTAAACTAAACCTTTACCCTTGCCTTCGCTATCACCCCATAAGCCTTCTTCACCGACAGTTTCACCAAACTGTTCTGTCAGTGGAATATTCCATGTAGCACCGATAACCGTTTCATTGCAGTACTTGGCAGTGCCATAGAAGGTATTGGTATCCATGAAGTTGACAAAGCCAGAAGGACCATCTGTTTCACTGGTTTCTGGTTTGCCGATAGAATCAGCCTTATTGGTCTTGAAAGCCGCGTTGAGATTGAGGGCTTCCAATTCCTCAAATGGCATCTGGTTAAGCAGGTCATTCCAATCTTCATCGTCATAATCCTTACCGATCATGTCGCGAAGAATCATCGCTCTTTCCTTGGTAACCTTTTCACCGTCTACTTCTTCCTCATAAGGGATTTTCTTGGTGACGGTGTTGGTAATTGGCATCTCTGTCGCTGGTGTTGTTTCAAGTGGATTATAAGAAGATAGATCCGCATTCATATTTGCGAAAGAAATGTTCTTTTCATCTTCCCAGAACCATAAATCCTTGTCATCCGCCGTTGGGGAGACAGGATAAGTGCCATTCCAATCAGCACGTGATAACTGCTGAGAGAGATGAACGGCAGCATCATCGTAAAGGTTCTCAACTGGAGTCTTGGTCACTGGGTCCTTATCAAACTGAATGTTGGCATCCAGATTCTGAATGGAGACACTCTGAATGGTCTCATGAGCGTTCTTGCCAATTTCAAAGGAATAAGCACCGGCTTCAATTTCAAAGCCCTTGAATTCATTCTTATTCTTGTCATCAAAGTCGTAAGAAGCAAGATAATATGGGTTGACAGAAACTTCCACTACCTGTTCCTGATTTGGTTTAAGCAAATCGGTCTTAGCAAAACCGGCTAAAACTTTTGTGCTCTTTTCAATACCGCCAGTGGTATAGGGAAGGTCAGCGTAGACCTGAACGACTTCCTTACCAGCGACATCGCCAGTATTTTTAACCTTGACCTTGAAGAGGATTGCTTCATCGCTCATCTTGGCGTTGGCAAGATCGCTCGTGTTGGTGATTTCCTGAGTGAAGGTGGTATAGCTTAAGCCATAACCGAATGGATAGACAACATGATTCTTATACCATTCTTCGCCTTCGCTAGCGCCACGGGTTTCCCAATAACGATAGCCGACATAGATACCTTCTTCATAATCGACGAAGAAGTACTTAGAAGCATAATCGCCTTCCATGTAGACATCGCCTGGTTTCTTACCAGTAATTCTGTTGTTACCAAAGTTCTGCCAGACAGGATCTTCCTTGAAGTTACGAGGATAGGTGTCGATGAGATGACCACTTGGATTGACCTGACCTTTTAAGACTCTACCTAAAGCAAGAGAGCCGACATTGCCTAAACCACCAGCCCAGATGCATCCATCGATTTTGCTGTTATAGGCATAATGATTTGGATCATCCAAGAAACCAAGTTCCAATGGATTGTTGGAGTTGAGATAGATGATGACATGTTTGAAGTTCTGCTCACAGACATGTTTGATCAAAGCAGTTTCATTTTCGTCTAACTGAAGATAATGTTTATTGGCATCCGCTTCCATGGTCATCGGAAGGTCAAAACCTTCACCAGCAATTCTGGAGAAAACAATGATGGCAGCATCGCTATATTCGCTATAGGATTGCTGAATATCTGCAGAATAACTGGAGATTGGAGTTTCACCTGTGACGAGGTATCCCCCACCGCTATCCATAGATGGGTTTTCACTTCTTCCATCACCACTAGCCTTCGATTCATAGAAAGACATCAATTTTTCATTGATAGCAAATCCATTCTGAGTCAATGCAGCTTTTAAAGAAACAGCATCTTTCGAGCTTCCACCGCCAGAGCCAGAGTTGCTCAAAACGACATTGGCACTGTTTTTACCAAAGACGGAAATCTTAGCTCCTTCAGCAAGTGGAAGAGCCTTATTGTCATTCTTAAGTAAGACAATACCTTCATCGCATAAAGTGTTGTTTAATTCTTCGCCCTTCTTCTTGGCTTCTTCTTTGGACTCGGTAGTTTTTTCATAGGCAACTTCACCTTCCTTGGTGATGGCCTTAGAAGGACCTAAAACAATCTGAAGCAAATTGTTTACAGGGGAGACTGCAGCAACCAAATTCACAGTCAAGCCAAAAGCAAAGACAGCTGATGTAGTAATCAACCATGCTCTTGTTCTTTTGTTTTTCCAAATATTCATGATATTGTTTCTTTCTATCGATTACAGATGATTGGAGATATAGGAAATAGCAGCATCAGAAGTGATCTTGAAGCAATCAAGAAGTGGAGCGATAGCCTGCATGGTACCAGTGCCAGTGGCGTAGTCATTATTGGAAGTACAAGTGATGACATTCATACCTTTCTGGATGGAAATGGTACCTAAATCAAAGTCGACAAAGTCCATAACATCGCTTGGCTGACCAACATGCTGTCTTTCAAGACTGTAACTGATGCTCGTTCCGTTGATGCTAATTGGATAGGAATCCTGATCCAAGAGCAAATCGACGAACTCATTAGAATATCTCATGGATAAAGTAGCGGTCGTATCCTTGGTGGAATAGAAACGGAAATCGAGAGAGAAACCTTCAGCATACAAGTAACTTAAAAAGGCGTCATTAGAAGCAGTACCAGTGGTATCAGCAATAATAAAACTTGCCCATTCAGTAGTACCACCAGAATAACCTAAACCCATAGTAGCCTTGGATATCAATTCTGGCGTATGTTCACATTCGATAATGGCGGTGTTGGTGCCAGAGACAGCTTCCCATTGAGCATAAACGTTATATAAACCACTCTTAGCCTGGGTGAAATCAGTAGTCTTCTCTAAACTTACGTCACTTGGGGTGTCGCTATCAAACCAGCCGACAAAGCGATAACCAGGTCTTTCTGGAATTGGAATGTTTCTAAAGGATTCAGAAATATCTCCTGAAGCATTGACATCAAAGAGAGAGTAAAGCTGGAATCTACGAGCTGTGCCAGTATATTCCTTGATGATTGGATTTGGGCAATTTGGATAATTGTAGTTCATGACCAAACCTTTTTCTGGAAGAACAACAGGTTCAACGCTGGAGTTCTCAACAGAGGAATCTTCAAGACTGGAATTCTCTTGGCTGGAAGCATCAATGCTGGAGGCAGGAGTAGAAGAATCTTCAACACTGGAGTTCAAAACAGAAGAATCTTCAACACTGCTATTTTCCTTCACACTGGAGTTTTCCTTGACACTGGAATTTTCCTTCACGCTGGAATCTTCTTTGACACTGCTTGTCTGGACACTGGAACTATCAGCAACAATAGAAGAAGTGGTGGAACTATTAGCAGTGCTGGAAGTTGGAACAGTACTAGAAGTTCTATTACCACAAGAAATCAACCCTAACGCGGATAAAGCAAGAATACTGAAGAGTTTAATTGATTTTTTATTCATTTTTTATAACCTTTCTTTAAACAATGCAAGGCACATAAGCCAAAGCCTATGTGCCATTGCTTTTTTACTTAACGACTACGTCTATCAGAGTAAGTAAGTCCGAAAATTACTTATTTCTGTTCTTTCTTTCTCTTGAAGGCTAAGGCAACGCCACCTAAAGCTAAGGCACCAGTGATAGAGGAAGCGATAGCGATGGAACCACCGCAACCACCAGCACCTTCACCAGCATCGCCCTTGTCGCCTTTGTCGCCTTTATCGCCTTTTTCACCTTTTTCGCCCTGAGCACCCTGAGCGCCGGTATCACCCTTGTCGCCCTTGTCGCCCTTGGCACCATCAACACCATCTTTACCATCTTTACCATCAGCACCAGCCTGACCAGCAGCACCGGTTTCACCCTTTTCACCCTGAGCACCAGTGTCGCCCTTGTCACCTTTGTCACCCTTATCGCCCTTTTCACCATTGTGGATGACGATAGTGGTATCATCGCTGAAGGTAATGGTGTAGCCAGTACCATCTTCTAATGGAGTAACACTGACAATCGTCTTGGCAGCTGGTTCTGGTTCTTCAGTTGGAACAGTACCATCAGCGTTTAAGACAACTAAGGTAATCTTATAGGAAGCAGTCATGTTCTTGTTGTTGTTGTAAGTAGCTCTGATGTTGACAGTGACTTCATAAGTACCAGCCTTAGTTGGAGTACCGGATAAAGTACCATCAGCAGCCATAGTGACACCAGCTGGTAAGCCAGTAGCACTCAAAGCGATAGACTGAATTGGATAATATCTCATACCACCCCAGCCGCTAGAGACGCCAATCTGGTCACCAACAGCATAGACACCCTGAGTGATCTTGGTATCAGCAACTTCAGCATCCTGCTTCAAGGAGCCGCTGAAGTTGACAGCGTTACCAACATTGATGGTGACAGTGAACTGCTTACTGACCCAACCATCAGCACGTAAGACAACACCAACTCTGTAAGCACCAACAGCAGTGGTGGTACCAGTGATAGTACCATTAGCATTTAAGGTAAGACCTGCTGGTAAAGTAGCATTAGCAGCTAATTCATAGCTGGCAGAAAGAGCACCTAAAGCAGCAGCATTTGGACCGACAGAAGCGTTAGCAGCTCTACCTTCGGTAAGATCAACAGTGACATCCTTAGCGGAAGACAAATCTAACTGGTTCTTGTTACCGGCAGAATGAGAAGAGATGTAGAGGACTCTCTTGGCAGCCTGTCTCATATGATACCAATAAGAATAGACAGGAGTCTGAACGCCATCATAGTCAGCAATGCTCAAAGTGTTGGTGGCAGCATCATAAGTACCGCACTGGTTAGCATTTGGAGAACCATTGAGGTCGAAGTCCAAACCAGACATCCAGCATTCAACTGGAGAAGTGTTGGACTTGAGGTTGTTACCCATACCGCCGTAGTCGGAAACGACAGCGCCAACCATACCCCATTCTTCTCTGGCCATCTTGGTCAAAGTGGCATAGTTAGCATGAGCTCTGACCAAACCGATAGAGTTGAAACCGGCCATGAGACCATCAGTATGACCTTCCTTGATACCATATTCGAATGGTTTGAGATAGATTTCTCTATAAGTCTGTTCAGAAGCGAAGGTATAGACATTCTGCATACGAGCAGTTTCCTGATCGTTACCAGCGAAATGCTTGAGATAGACTCTCATACCCTTGTCTCTGGCACCGGAGACAGCGTTAGCAGCCATCTTACCAGAGAGAACTGGATCTTCAGAATAGTATTCGAAGTTACGACCACCGAAGACAGAACGATGTGTATTGACAGCTGGACCATACCAACCGGATTCGTTGATCCAAAGACCTTCTTCACCAATCATATCGCCCATTTCATGAGCTAAATCGACATTGAAGGTAGCAGCAACGTTGATTTCACCAGCATAACCGACAGCAAGGTCGCCAGTGGAGATACCGGCAGGACCATCGGAGTCAACTTCTTCACCTTTACCGATGAAGTCAAGTCTATAGGTCTTATAACCACCCTGAAGAACCATGTTGAGAACTTCAGACCAAGTAAGATTGTTAAGAATCTTTTCCCAATCTTCATCTTCATAGTCGATGGTGGCCATCTCGCGGTAACTCTTGTAGAGTTC
>OMRU01000172.1 GCA_900313465.1 uncultured Clostridia bacterium | reverse complement strand
TAAAGAAGCAACACCAGGCGGCGTTGTAAAGAAGGGCGATGTTGTGAAGGCAGTTGTTGTCCGCACAGTCAGAGGCGCACGCCGCAAGGATGGTTCCTACATCAGATTTGATGAGAACGCAGCGGTTATCCTCAAGGAAGACAACACCCCGAGAGGAACACGTATCTTTGGACCGGTTGCAAGAGAGCTCCGTGAGAAGCAGTTCATGAAGATTGTTTCTCTGGCTCCGGAAGTTCTGTAAGGAGGGTATCACTGTGCATAAGATTAAAAAAGACGATACGGTACAGATTATTACCGGTAAGGATAAAGGCAAGACTGGAAAGGTTCTTCACGTAGACGTTAAGAAGAACAGAGTGGTTGTTGAGGGATGCAACATGGTTACCAAGCATTCCAAGCCGTCCGCAGCTAATCAGCAGGGCGGAATCATCCACCAGGAAGCTGCACTTGATATTTCCAACGTTATGCTTGTTGTTGACGGCAAGGCAACCAGAGTCGGCTTCGGTGAGAAGGACGGCAAGAAGGTTCGTATCGCTAAGGCAACCGGCAAGGCGATCGACTGATACGGAGAGGAGGAACGACAGAAGTGTCCAGATTAAGAGAAACCTATCAGAACGAGATCGTTGATGCAATGATCAAGAAGTTCGGATATAAGAATATCATGGAAGTGCCGAAGCTCGACAAGATCGTTGTAAACATGGGCGTAGGCGAAGCGAAGGAGAATGCAAAAGTTCTTGACTCCGCAGTCAGAGACCTTGAGATCATCACCGGCCAGAAGGCTGTTATCACCAAGGCTAAGAAGTCGGTTGCTAACTTCAAGATCAGAGAGGGCATGCCGATCGGATGCAAGGTTACCCTTCGCGGCGAGAAGATGTATGAGTTTGCGGATCGTCTGATCAACCTCGCTCTTCCGCGAGTACGTGACTTCCGCGGCGTAAGCGCCAATTCTTTTGATGGCAGACTCATTTACTGATTGGTTTAATGACTATCTACCGTTCATTAAGCAACCGTACTATGACGATGAATGGTATATTACAGTTTTGATGTGGATAATTTGGTGGAATTCTAACATGGCAATAATATCACTACCTCAATACCTATTAGAATGGAGGTTAAAACACTTTAAAAGCGATGAAGAAGCTAAAGCGGAAATAAAGGAACAAGAACTGACTGTTATTAGAAACGAAATCAAGGAAGAAGAAAAAAGATGGGAAGAAAATAAGAAAAAGAAATCTTATGTAGACGATTTACCATTTTAAGTTGAAAGATTATGATTATAGTAGAATCAAAGCGTAAGAAGCCTGCGACGATATTGAAGAAATATCCGGATGCGATACTGGCAGATGTAACCAGCGGTGCTAAGGATGGATTAGTTAAACTGAGTCCATTTTATCCTCATGGTGGTATTCCTGTCCCATTCAGTGAGGGTTATACTGCTACTTGTGTGGAAGCCATCTGGCAAGGGTTGAAGGTGTTTGAAGGATGTGATGTGGATACATTGCTGTTTACAAATAACACAATGAAAGGGCTGAAACGGACAGTCAGGAAGTACGGGAAACCTTTGGGCCATCGAAAAGGTGTCAATGGAACAGAACTCCTGAGTTATATTGAGGCTCGTAAGCAAATCTATATTCCTACATATAAATGGGTGTTGGAGAATAAAGTGGCTCATATCATTGAGCGATTAAGAGAAGCCAGTAAGACAAAGACTATTGTGTTGCTGGACTATGATACCAATGCAGATGTGGAGAATGCGAAGAAACCATTGTCGCATGCATCGTTGATAAAGGCATATGTAGAAGGGATTTATCCTTATGGAGAAAAGCCTGTAGAAAAGCCAAAAGAAAAAACGAAAAGGGCTACAAAGAAGAAAAAAACAAAGAATAAAGACAATAATATCCAACTTGATTTGTTTAATGAATAAAAGAGTAGAACTATGGATAAGAAAAGTAATTGGCAAGAGTTTAAGGCTGTGCTTGATGGACAAAAGATAGTGAAACTATACCATTTTACTGATTTCGATAATTTAGAGTCGATCATTAAGAATGGTGGTTTATATTCGTGGATGGATTGTGAGCGTAAAGGAATTAAAATAGCAAAGCCAGGAGGAGGTAGTACGTCACGTCAATTGGATAGTGGTAGGAATCTTGAAGACTACGTAAGGGTTAGCTTTACGACCCAGCATCCAATGATGTATGTTGCAATGAAAGATGGAAGAATTTCTAATCCTGTGATTTTGGAAATTGACCCAGAAGTCATCTTTTGGAGAGATACACTATATTCAAATATGAATGCCACCATTCATAGAATTAGACCCAATATTGGGGATACCCTGGCAGATTTTAAACAGATTCATTTCCAATCAGTTAAGGCACGTAAACATTTTGATCTTCCAGAAGAAGAATGGCCATATTTTCAAGCTGAAATATTGGTGAAGAATTTTATCCCAATAGAGTATATCAAGAATATAGGGAACTTTGGTATACCAGTTCCTTCTAAGCCCAAGGAATTACAAATCAAAAATCCATATACAGCTCAGATTACAAGAAATACGCCTACTGCGTTTATCTTTATGATAGACCAATCTATTTCCATGAGTCGCAAACTCAATTTTAAAGGGGAGTTTATCACCTTAGCGGAGGCTGTGGCTAGAATAGTAAATGCTCAAATAAATGATTTGGTGCTTAGATGTATCAAAATGAGCGATGTGCGGCATTATTACGATATTGCTGTAATTGGATATGGCGATGATGCAAGTTATGGATGGAAAGGCACATTGGCAGGAAGGGATTTTGTATCACCAGAAGAATTGAAGAATAATCCGTTCAAGAAGATAACTGTCAAGGAGGAAAAGAGAACTCGAAAGGGAGTAGAATTAAAAGAGGTTATGAAAGTGCAATGGATAGAACCTGTTGCTGCTGGCAAATATACAAGGGCACACAAAGCCTTCGCGATGGCAAAGGATCTGCTTGATAAGTGGATGAAAGAGCATCATGAAAAAGATTGCTATCCGCCAACTATCATTAAT
>OMRU01000086.1 GCA_900313465.1 uncultured Clostridia bacterium | reverse complement strand
TACGCCTTATGGCGCGGAGACATCACCTTTGAAGAAGCAGGGTTCAACGATGTTGATAACCTGGTCTTTTCCTTTTTGGCTTATGCTGATTTTCAGAATGTCTTAGTCAGTAAGGAAGAAAACGAAAATGGTTTGACCATCAAAGAGTACTATGACCGTTTGATGGCAAGTGGTGGTTTTCCAAAAGAACTCGACCTTTTGATCCATGATGATGAGTTTAGTATCTTTGCGAATAGCAAGCGCTTTGGTTCTGTCTTGATCAAGAATTATATCGATATCATCAAGTATGGTGAGGATGATGCCATTCAGTTCTCCGCCATGGATTTTTGTTTTGGAGAGAACGAGCATTATATCGGTTTCCGTGGAACGGATGATTCTATCGCCGGATGGAAAGAAGATTTATCCATGACTTATCGCAAGGTTCCCGGTCAGGACTTGGCTGTCGATTATCTAAATAGCCATGTCAAGGAAGGTGGCATCTATTATGTCGGCGGACATTCCAAAGGTGGTAACTTAGCCATTTATGGCGCAGCCAAGATGGATAATGCTTTATCGTCTTTGGTCAAGAGAGTCTACACCAATGATGCTCCGGGTATCTGCAATGAAGTCATGGATCCGGTTTTCTTAAAGAAAATTGATCATAAGACCGTTCGTATCATACCGACATATTGTGTTATCGGTATGACTTTTCCATTCCCATTTAGTGATTGTCGTATTATTCATTCTAACGAAAAAGGCTTGGTACAACATAATCTGAAGTCCTGGCAGGTCAGAGGTAATGAACTTTATCTTGCTGATCAGATTGATCCTGAGGCCTCCGCGTTAGATGAAGCCTTAGCGCAATATGTCATCGATACCAAATTGGAGGATCGAGGAAAAATCCTGGATGAGGTTTTTGATGCGTTTGATGATTCGGGTAAGAAGAAGACGGTTTCCAGTGTCAGAAATGGTGGCTTAAAAGAACTGCAAAGATTCTTGATGAAACTAGCGGACAAGAATCCGGAGACGAGAAAGACGGTGACCCGTCTACCTTTGACCATGGTTTTTGGTAAAACCTTGATGTCGCTTCGTCATGTGCGTCCTATCGACTTCTTGCTTCACAATATGGCGCTTCCAATCGGTGTACTTTCTATCATCTTAGGCTTTGTCTTTTTGTTCTTGCCATTTCATAATTTCCCTTTGTTTATCGGAAGTATCTTCTTGGTAGTTACGATTTTTGAACTTGTTACTTTGTTCTATTACCTTTTCTTGACCAAGTGGAATATCAAGCGAAATATGCTTCGTATCTATCTTTGTACGGTCTTGGTTGCTCTTAGTGCCTCCTTCTTCTTCTCAGGCGAGGTCATGGGTGGTTTTTCTTGTATCATCTTTGGTATTGTCATGATGGTTTTGGCATTCACGGTTCTTGGTCGTATCATCGATATGTACTACAAAGACAATATCTTTTCTTTTGTAGTGGCGCTTATTGAGATGATTGGTATGTTTACTGTCGGCGTGTATTTCATCGTAATCAATGACTATACTAGTGAAGTGTTTGCCACGATTCTTGGTGTCATCTGTTTGGTGATGGGTACATTGAAAATTTTTGATGGTGTTGGCGATATCATCCGTTCCGCTTATCAGAGAAGAAATCAGTAAGTAGAAAAAAGAGATTTTAACTTGCTATTTAATTAAATATGTTTTTTTTGAATAAATGTTGTATACTTATATGCAATATTAGTTTTTGTGTAACACATTTCAATAAAAAATCAAGAAATCAAGACTTAGATGAATGGTTTAGGTAACGAATAGTAAATGTGTTTTATCAAAAAGAATATTTATGTTGATTTGTATGAAAAGGGGGTATGTATCTATGAAGAAGAAACACTTATTATTCTTATTGACGATCGGAATGCTTTCATCCTGTGGTGAAAGTATGACTAGTAGTAATTTGCTTACTGGACCTATGGAGACAAGCACTTCTATTTCTATTTCTACTTCTACTTCTTCTCGTGATAGAGAGGAAAAGGATTGCTACCTTAACACAGTGGCGATGTATCTTCCAGGGTATAATGACGAAGAGTATTATCCTATACCACGTAGTCCGGTGGTATATCAAAGCCAGAAAACATTTGATACGTTTAAAGAGTCTTATTCGAAGTTTTTTGATGCATTTATTTCTTCTGAAACCTCATTTGATTTTGGTACTGTTGATGTTTTAGTTCTTCCATTTCATAGATCATCCACAATCGAGGAAGCAAGTATTCTCAGAACTTATGTTATGAATGATGAACTTCATGTATCGATTCATTATCATGTCGCTGATGATGAGCTTTTAGACATGGATGTCGTTTACTCGCTTACTATAATTACGATATCTCATGTTGAGAACAACTTAAACCAGGTCTTCCTCCACAGGGATACAAAAGAGGCTTACGACATAATAACATTGACCGTTCTTTAATTGATACGAATTGCAATTTCTTTATAGTGATTTGTTCGTTTCTCCTTTCAGAAAAGAAAATAGTAAGTAGCAATATTGACGCAAAGGTATTATAATGACCTTTGCGTTTTAAAATTATGATTAATTGGGTTGATTGTATTTTGACTTCTATATCGATGTCGGTTGATGCTATGACCGTCAATGCCACCAATGGCTTAAATGAGAAAGGTATGCGTCTAGTAAAGATGATACTCATCTCCTTCTCTTTTGGCTTTTTCCAGTTTATGATGCCAACTATTGGTTATTTTGTCGGTTATCTTTTTAGAGATCAGTTGACAAAGTGGATTCCTTGGATTGCTTTTGGCCTGCTTTTGTTTTTGGGATTGAAGTCTTTCTTAGATTGGCTTAAGGAATATCAGGAACGTAAAAAAGAAAAAGAGGCCTTGCTTAAAGGTGAGGAAGTTCCAGAAAGAGAAGAAAAGAAAATTACTATAGCTGATATCCTGGTTCAGTCGATAGCGACTTCTATTGATGCTTTGTGCATCGGTTTTGTCTATATGAGTTATGCTATTCCTGATGCCATGATTGTCTTTACTATCATTGGTATCACTACGTTTATCCTTAGTTTTCTTTGTGTCTTTTTAGCTAAGCAGATTGCTGGTCCATTGGAAAAATGGGCTGGTTTAATTGCTGCTTTAGTCTTTGTTGGTATTGGCATCAAGATTCTTTTGGAAGGTATTTTATAAATTCCAAAAGATTTGGTTTATATATGGTCTAAGGAGACATTACCTGATGAGGGGTTGTTGTCTTCTTTTAGTTTTACTTGCAAAGATTTTTTACTGTTGTATGGTTGACATCCTATTCTCTTTTAGCCTGTTACAGAAACGGAAAAAATTTTTAAAAAACACTCACACTTTGTGTGATTTAAGAATATAATAACTCGATTTTGTTTATATTCTGAAAGGGGAATATATCTATGAGCGAAACAAATTCTACAACAACACAGACAAAGAAAGAAAACAAAGTCCTCTCTTTCTTTATCACGACCTTAAATGGTATGGCTTATGGCTTATTTGCCACATTGATCATCGGTACCATCATTCAGACTATCGGCGGATTCTTCCCTGCTGATGCTAACGCTAATGACTTCACCATCTTCATGCATAATGTCCTGACCAATGGTGCAGCAGCTCTTACCTGTCTTACTGGTGCCGGTATTGGTGCTGGTGTGGCCTTAGCCTTAAAAGAGACTCCACTCAAGACGATTGTTCTTGCTGGTGTTGGTGAACTGGCTTCCTACTTCTCTTTAGGTACGGTTTTTGTCACTGATGGTATTATCAATGCAGGAAAATTCCAGGTTGGTGATCCTCTTACCATCTATTTTGTGGTCATTGCTGCCGCTTTAGCCATGAAGTATGTCTTAGTCAAAAAGACTCCTGTCGATATCATCTTGGTTCCACTCTTTGGTATCGCTGTCGGCTTGATCGCTGGTTTAACTTTCCGTTTCCCAACCATTTACGTCACTTATGGTATTCAGTGGTTGGTCAATGAATCCACTAATGTCGTTCCATTCTTAATGGGTATCATCGTTGCTGTCTTGATGGGTATGGCTTTGACTGCTCCTATCTCTAGTGCAGCTATCGGTGCCATGGTTTTCAGCATCAGTGACTTGACCGTTACGGAAGCTTTAGCTAATCCAAAGCTCTCTGGTCTTGTCATTGCCTCTGGTGCTGCTTTAGTCGGTTGCTGTGTTCAGATGCTTGGCTTTGCTGTTATGTCGAGAAAAGATAACTCCATCGGTATGGTCATCTCCATTGGTATCGGTACGAGTATGTTGCAGTTCAAGAACATCTTAAAGAAGCCTATCATCTGGTTACCAACCATCATCACTAGCGCTATCCTTGGTCCTGTCTCCACTTGCTGGTTAAAGCTTGCTTGTGTTGGTTCTAGTGCTGGTATGGGTACTTCTGGTCTTGTCGGTCTTATCGGCTTATATTCTTCCATGGGTAATACCTGGCAGACCTGGGTCGGTATGTTTGTTCTTTGCATCGCCTTACCAATCGCCCTTGTCTGGGCTTTGGATATCTTGTTCAGAAAGCTTGGTTGGATCAAGCCTGGCGATTTATCCTTGAACTCCGAACTTTAAAAATATCATCACAAAATAAAATAGATTCAGACTTAACAACTTG